>JAOAJQ010000165.1 GCA_026414125.1 Thermoproteota archaeon | reverse complement strand
GGCTCGTACACATTTAAGGCTTCACGGCGGCGAGGAGATCCGGTCTCCGCGAATCCTGCTACTGTTCTGGTTGAAGGATAGGATGCGGGGCCATAATCTTCTGAGAAATTTCATACTAGCCCATCACCGGCCTTTGGTGAACGGAAAGCCCTTGGAGATGCCGATACTTGTAAGCAACTGGGGTGAAACACCAGCCAGCGTTCATCTCGCCAAGATTAAGAGTATCATAGCCCATGACCTTCCAGCGGAGTACTACTGGATCGACGCCGGCTGGTTTGGCACAGGCGAGTGGTGGATGAACACGGGCAACTGGGATGTTAAGAGACACCTCTATCCTGACGGTTTCAAGCCGATTAGTGAAACACTCCACCAAGCAGGCCGAAAGCTCCTATTATGGTTTGAGCCTGAGCGGGTCTGCGAAGAGACACCGTGGTACAGTGAACACACGGATTGGCTGTTGCGGATCAAGGAGGGGGAGGAGGTTTACAGCTGGCCGCATTTCACCGACATGTCTGACCCCCAGTGGATTATTGCAGAAAGCAACAGGAATCAGATTAAAAAGGGAGATAGGCTGTTTAACCTTGGAGACCCTGAGGCACGCCGCTTCCTCACCGACTTCGTCTCGGAGAAGATATCTGAGTTTGGAATCGACTGTTTCAGGCATGATGCTAACATCGCCCCGTTGAAATTCTGGCTTAACGCTGACCCGGATGATCGCCAGGGCATCAGCGAGATAAGGTATGTTGAGGGCCTATACTCCTTTTGGAGGGAGCTTTTAAAACGTCATCCCAACCTCATAATAGATAACTGCGCAAGCGGCGGTAGACGCATAGACCTAGAATCCATCAGCCTAAGCACAGTGTTTTCACGAACCGATTATATTGGTGATATTGTTTCAACACAATGCCACACGTACGGTATAATGCTGTGGGTGCCCCTGCAAACAGGAGGCGGCCTTGGTGTAAACATTGTTGAAGCCGACGACTACACGTTTCGAAGCACCTGGTCCAGCGGCCTGGTGTTTGAGCTTAACATCAAGGATGCTCAACATCCAGATGAATCCGTATTCAACGAGGTAAAAAAGAAGCTTAACCAATACCTTGCAATACAGAAATTCTTCTACGGCGATTACTACCCGCTGACACAATATACACATGCTAAAGATGCTTGGATGGCCTATCAGCTTAACCGGCCCGACTTAGGAGCCGGAATCGTAGTTGTCCTGAAACGCCCATTAAGCAGTTTCGTTGAAGCAGTTTTCCAACTGAACTCTTTGGAGCCAACCGCCGAATACGAAACGATCAATCTAGATACTGGGGAGAAAGGTGTTGCGTCAGGCAGGGAGCTGATGGAGACAGGTTTAAGAGTTCGCCTGGTTAAAAAACCCGACTCAGCCCTAATCATGTATAGTAAGAAAAGCAAACCTGCCACCCTCGATACGAGCTTCTAACAACTCTTAACCCTCTATAATGAAGTTGAAGGTGACTAGCACGCTGAGGCGTGGCAATAGAAAAACTTTTTATTAGCATGGTTTGAAAATAGACGGAATGAGTTGGCTAAGGGTTTTTAGCGTGGCCGTCATTTTAGGTTTCTTGATACTCCTTTTAATCTTCCTGTCGAACTTCAGAGAAAGAGAGGAGGAGAGTCTTGGCGTTGAGCTTAACGAGGTGTTGGACGAGCTGGAGGCTGAGGGCATTAAGCCGGCTCCAAGAGGAGAAGTGTTTTTGAGGGGGAAGGCGGTTTGGATGTATGGCTCCACTGTTCGGGACTACGGGGTTAATCATGTTGTTGACGAGCTAAGTAGGCTTGGAATAAGACACTTGTTCCTCCTCGTTAAAGGGACTAGTGGGACGATTGCTAAAGAGGTTTTGTCGGAGCTTACTCCTAAGGCTCACGAGAAAGGGATTAGTGTGCACGCCTGGATTGTCTGCTTCTCAGACGCGTCGTGGGTCAGTGGAAAGCCTTCCCCCGAGTCCTACGAATACAGGAAGTATCTGTTAAGAGTTATCTCAGGATTCTTGACGATGAATATGTCTGGAAGCTTCGTCGACGGAATACACCTGGACTATGTAAGGTATTCGGGTAATGCTCAAGATAAGTATAGCCATGTCTCCTCCTTCATAAGCGAGGTTAGGATTCTGATAGACAAGGTTGCGCCGGGAACCGTTTTAAGCATAGCGTCTAAGGCTGAGAACTATGTTTCGAAAACAGCGCTTTTCAACAGCGCCCTCTTCTACGGTCAGAACTACACTGACCTTGCGAAATATGTCGACCTGTTCTGCCCCATGACATACTATCTCGACTATAGTGTTACGCCAGATGACGTTGGAATCGCTAGCAAATGGGTTAGGGAGCTCACGTGTAAACCTGTCTTCGCAGGCATACAGCTTCATCCGAGTGAAGCGTCTTCGACGAAAGGCAGAAGCCCGACGCCGAATGAAATTCAACGCAGTCTAGAGTCCTGTTTGAGAAACGAGATGGAGGGGGTCGTATTCTTCAGGCTCGAATTCATATTGCAGAGCCCTGAGA
>JAOAJQ010000164.1 GCA_026414125.1 Thermoproteota archaeon | reverse complement strand
GTGATAATATTGGTATGGCTGTGAAGGGTTTGGCGAAGGAGGAGTTGAAGAGGGGTAATGTGATTGGTTATCCTGATAATCCGCCTACTGTTGCTAAGAGCTTTATTGGGAGGATTATTGTGATTAGGCATCCGACTGCTATTGCCGCCGGGTATACTCCTGTGCTGCATGTTCACACGGAGCAGATTGCTTGCACGTTTGAGGAGCTTCAGAAGAAGATTGATCCTCGTACTGGTGCGGTTGTTCAGGAGAAGCCTGATTTCTTGAAGACTGGTGATGCTGCGATTGTGAAGTTTAGGCCTTTGAAGCCTGTTGCTATTGAGGTTTACTCTGAGTTTCCGCAGCTTGGAAGGTTCGCGATTAGGGATATGGGTATGACGATTGCTGCTGGTATTGTGACTGAGATTCCTGAGAAGGTTCCTTTCGAGGCTAAGTAGGTTCTTCGGGTTTCTGGATTATTCTTTTCAGGTTTTTCTTATGCTTCTACTCGTGTTTATTGTTTTTCCTCTTGCCGGTGGTTTGGGTTTTTTCCTAGGGATGTTCAAGTAAGTTTTTCCAGTCTAATCTGAGTCGGCGTGATTCTTTGTGAGAGAGGGGTTCGGTCTTGATTAATCCTGATGCCTCCGTGTTCGCAAGGATGCTCGTTGCTTCAATAGAGCAGAGGATTATGCTGGAGAAGGCTCTTGGAAAAGTCAAAGTTGACCCGGGCTGGGATCTGCCTGACCCTGGCGAAGAATCTGCTTAGCGATAAATTCTTTTTCTAGTATCTATTTTTGCAATAACTATGATTTTCTCATTTTCATAGACTCTGAACAATGCTCTGTAGCTTCCTATGCGTAATCGGAAGGTGTTTTCCTCTCCTACAACCTTAACTACATCCAGTTCTATTTCCGGAAAGTCTTCAAGTTTTCTAAGCTTCTCAACAATTCTCTCCTTGTCCCTAGACCTCGTTTCCTCCAGGAACTTTCTTGCTCTCTTATGAAGGAAAACCCTAAATTTCATCGAGAGCCTTCAACTCGTTAAAACGCTTATTGCTCACGATTTCATCAACCTCTTTCAACAGCATGTATTCTTCAGTAGTTAATAAAACGTCTTCAAGAAAATCCTTCAACTCGTCGAGCTTCCTACTAATTTCCTCAACCTTTTTGAGAACCGTTTTGCTCAATTAATATCGCTGTAAAAGAAATACGAAACCGCCTTAATAACATTTACTGCTTAACCTTTAAAACCTACGACCTCGATGATAATGTGCTTCGCTTGGCTTTAAAAGTATGAAAAGCCTCAAGTTTCTCAGCAGGTTAAGAGGAGATTGTATAGATGGATAGCGTGTAATACTACCCCAGGCGATTTTTAAAGGTTTTGTCATATTAATGGTGGTTTATTAAGATACAAATTCTGAAGCAGATTTTCATCACAACTAGTATTATTCTGTAACATGTTTTTATAAAGTACGCTTAAGATGCTTCGGTCTGCCCTGAGTTTATAGAGCTCCTTGTGAGAGCTGATATTGATTCAATCTCTGTTAACCCTGATGCTGTAGTCTTCACAAGAAGCTCGTTGCTTCGATGAGGCGGAGGATTATTCTTGAGAAAGATTTCGGCTAGGTGAAGGTGGATCCTGACTAGGAGCATGAGCTTTTTAGCCCTTATGTTTAAACCTAGTATTAGTACAATATTCAATTTTTCCAGCTTTAAGGAAAAGCTTGGCTAATCGTAAAAATGGGGTTTTAATTCTTCTTCGGGAATGAATCTTAAGGCCTGCCTGTAGATGGCTTTCAAAGTTCCCTTATCTAACTCTTCGTGGAGAGGGATAGTTAGAGACTGTTTCGTTCCATCTGGCAGGATTCTCCTTAGTTTCACATGGCTTCCCCTTTGAGAAATTATTGTGAATCCGAATCTTGACAATATTTTGACTACGTCTTTCCCACCTAGTATTTTAAGCCTCGGCATAGGAGGGGACTTCCATGCTTACTAGGATAGAAAAATCGGGGTGTATGTCCCATTCACTCAAGTCCTCCCCCTCAAGATGAAGGCTTATTGCTTCCCTTATGTTCTCCACAGCCTCATCTAAAGTGTTCCCCTGGCTGACAACCGGCAGGTCAACACACTCGGCAACATAATATTTTTCCCCCTTGTAAATCCTTACTTGAATAATTTTTTTCATGTAGCTTACTTTAGTAGCTGTCTTCGCATTTTTAAGCTTTACCCTATAGGAAATAGTCTGCTAAGACTTGATTGCTCAAAATATTTTGGCTTTAATGTTCAGCCGTTTAAACTCCATCAGTCTATCGAGTTCCTAGTTAGAGCGGGAATAGACTCAGTATCAATCAATCCTGATGCTGCAGTCTTCACTCGCAAGGATGCTCGTCGCTTCAATAGAGCAGAGGATTATGCTTGAGAAGGCTCTCGGCAAGGTTAAGGTTGACCCAGACTGGGATCTTCCTGATTTTGATGAAGAGTAATCTTTTGGCAAAAATATTCACGGTTTTTATTTTCTCTTTTTCAAGTCCCTAGCGTGCGCTATTCAGCAGGTTACGTG
>JAOAJQ010000163.1 GCA_026414125.1 Thermoproteota archaeon | reverse complement strand
AGATGTGTATAAGAGACAGACAATATACTGCTTAGGAGCCTTTTTAAGACAATCTATGATAAGCCCTCTAGGCAGCTTTGCAACCTCCCTAGCATAGTCAACAATCGCACCCTGCTCCTCAAGAATCTTGAGAGCACCTCTATGTCTGTATGCGAAACCAACCTCTTCAAGTATTTCGAGGGCATTCTCCTTTATTGCTTCAACCCCTTCTCTGGGAAGCAGCTCCAGCCTCCTGTTAAAAACAAGCCTCATTCTTTCTCACCCTGCTACTTGACCATTCAATACTTATATGCCTTCTTCAACGAGTCAGCCTTGTTCCTCCAACATCAAATGTTAGCATGCTCAAACATATTTCTCCGCGGCTTCAGAGGCTATTCTAGCCCACTCCCAGAGGCGTTGAGGCTGATATCTAACAGTGCTGATATCTTTCATATGGATCTCCAGCACGCAGTTAAACCTCTTGGCTTTACTAAGCTTCTCCTCAAGATCCCGGCGAACAGCCTCAGGCTGCCAAGTTGACTCTGCCAGAACGGCGGGATTAGGCTTCCAGGCGAATATGAAGTCACCCCTAACGTTTTCAACAGCCTTGTCGAAATCAATGAACGGGCTCATCGATATCCTTCGCAACCTTGGAATATTCCTTTTCAACACTTCAACCTTATTGTGAAGCGGCTCGCAGCACCCATAGTAGTTTAACCCCCATTTTTCATACCAGCGCTTCTCATGCTTCAACGCGAACTCCTCATGCATAGCTGGGGAAACTGCTGAGAAGGCCTGTGCTGCACCAACCCCCCATAGCTTCATAGGGGAGTCATGTAGCAATCCTAGCTTCTCATACTGGTTCAGCCGGTGGAGCCAAGCATCAACCATCCTCTCGACAAGCCTATGCACATACCTTGGTCTGCGATACATGTCTATGAGGATCTCCTTAACACCTGTCAGCATAACGATCTCATCCCAGGGGGCAAACCAGAAAGCACTGACGCCACGTTTCTCAACAGGTAAAACACCGTCGAAAATCTCGCAAAGCATCTCGAAATCCTCCTCAGCCCTCTTCCTGTCGAAAAACACTTCAGGCATCCTGATTTTCTCAATGTCTTCTTCAGACTTGATTTGAACATGATAGCGGTGGGAAACCACAGGATTCTTCTCATCAGTCCTAACAATATCCTCCTTAATACTAATGCCTATGCCAGTGTCAGTAACGTAATCCTGAAGCGGCTGCTCAATAACAGGCTCTAGACTAAGACTGCTGCTGAAACGAGGATCGTCCACCATCACCCCCAGCCCGTGTCTCCACTTATAGATCAAGCGTCTAAGCCTCTCCTCGTATCTCTGACACAACGGGTGCCTAGTCCTCAGAGTTAGCTCATCGTCAACATTCATCTCGTGCCAAGGAATCTCGTAAATATAGACTGGAGGCTTCACCATCTCCAGATTAATTGTTCTTTTCTGCAGCTCAAAATGCTCCTCGTTAATAGGCGAAGCCGCGATTTCAATTATCTGCCTCCCAAGCTCTCGAAGAACCTCTTTATCCTCGCGAGGTATTCTGCTGCAAGCCATGAATTGTCTACAGCCTCCTCTTCTAGACTCATACTCTTCTGTAAAGCCTTTAAAAAACATTACTGGGGAAACCTTTAACGAACCTAGTTTTCAAGCATCGTCTGGAAACAGATAGACAGTCTTTTAAATATCTTTAAGTCGTAGGTGGCAGGGGAGGAGGTAGTATTGCACGCCTTTTTCTAATCATTAGGAGGGCTAGCAAGACAACTATCAGCGGAACTCCTGTTATTAATCCAACCATAGCAAGATTTGTCTCCATCCTCCAGCTTGCAACCAGTTTGACAGGCTTATCTACAACGAAGGAGTAGGTCGGCGATGTTGAAACAATGTTTTCATCAATCCTCCACCCTTCAAAAACATAGTTAGTGAAGAAATCCTTCCCCGTCTGAGTTAGAGATATTGAAACTGTCGCTGTTTCTCCAGCCTTATACCATCCTGAACCTGCCACGCTTCCAGTTTCACTGGACACAGTGACCTCGTGCTCAGTATCCCAGTGTGCAACTATCCTTTTCGGCTCGTTAACAATCACCCTGAAAACCTGCTAGCTACCAACTAAAGAATAACCCTCAAACCAGCCCTTGAATACTCTCCTAGTCCCGTTCCCATGGTCAATAAGAGATTGACTTAGTGAAATGCTGGCTGTTCCTCCCGTTTCATACCATCCTGAGCCTGTTACAGTACCCCAATCACTGTGGGCGGTAACCTCATATTCCTTCCCCCAGTTTGCGAAAATAACTCTTGGCTTATCAACGATTATCGAGAAACTCTGCCCAACGCTTATTAAAGAACCGTCAGCAAACCAGCCTTTAAAGACCCTCCTTGTGCCGTTGCCATGGTTGATGATGATTTGGGATATTGTAACCGTTGCAACCGAGCCTCCCTTATACCTTCCCGAGCCCTTTGCTGCTCCATATGGGGTTGATA
>JAOAJQ010000162.1 GCA_026414125.1 Thermoproteota archaeon | reverse complement strand
AAACTGGGCGACATCGTGAGGATGAACACCCTTAACGTTGAAGCTTAAGAGGCCGACATGCTTATCAGCCTCACCAGGCCCGTAGACTTCAACAATACTCCTATCTAAACCTTCCAGGAGATGCTTAACCAATTTTGACTCGTGTTCAGCAATATTCCCCAACCCTATTTTGCGAAGGTAATCAACGGCAGCAGCCAGCCCGATCACGCCCTCAATATTGGGAGTGCCGGCTTCAAACCTAAAGGGAATATCCTCGTAAACCTGGGTTTCAAGAGTAACTGTCTTTACCATCCCGCCTCCGAGAAGCGGGGGTTCAATCTCCTCCAGAATTCTCCTCTTAACGTATAATACGCCTATACCTGTCGGCCCAAGCATCTTGTGGCCGCTGAAAGCCATAGCATCAGGATCAACATCCTTAACGTTGAAAGGCATGTGCGGCACGCTCTGGGCAGCGTCAAGAATAAAGAGGCTTCCATACTTGCGAGCAAGCTTGGAAAGCTCCCTGACGGGGTTAACCGTCCCCAAAACATTTGAAACATGCAGAGTAGTAAGTATCTCGCAACCCTCTTCAAGGTTTTTCTCAACCATATCCATGTCTATCGTGAAATCCCTGTTCATCCCCACTATGGTAAGCCTTCCGCCATTTCTAGCTACGATTCTCCTCCAAGGCAAAAGGTTGCTGTGATGCTCCATTATGCTGGTGACAACTGTTCCTTTTCCAATCCGTCCGGAGAGCGCCTCCGCAACCATGTTCAAGCCTTCGGTAGTGTTTCTAGTGAAAACTATTTCATCCTCACCGGCACCTATGAACTCGGCTATTTTACGCCTAGCCTCCATGTAGAGGTCAGTGGCCTGGGAGCTCAGCGTGTTCATACTGCGCAGAACGTCAGAATTATAATTGTAATAATAGTCTTTTATAGCCTCAACAACCTGAACAGGCTTCTGGGTTGTCGCAGCATTGTTAAAGTATACAAGGCTTTTACCGTTTATAACCCTCTTCAGAATAGGGAAATCCTCCCTAACGGCGTAAGGGTCTAGGGGCATAAGCCGATATAGCCCGAAGGAGGCTTTAAAGATATCCCTGT
The DNA here is from genome assembly GCA_026414125.1 of Thermoproteota archaeon. Taxonomy (GTDB): domain Archaea; phylum Thermoproteota; class EX4484-205; order EX4484-205; family JAAOZP01; genus JAAOZP01. The sequence goes on along the minus strand of JAOAJQ010000162.1, from coordinate 1,514 downwards.
TTTTAAACGAGAACTTTAATAAATCCTTCATTACCATTAGAAACAATACTTGTTCGAGCCGGGCGAGAATGAGGAGAAGATTAGAAGGATACTCCCCATTATTGTGATAGTCGCAGTGGCCCTGCTTGCAGTAATCCTCGTCTACTTCCTGTTCACCAGGGTTCTCACCCCCCAGGCACCAGTGTACGATTTCAGATTGGAGTTGAACACTACACGAGTGGAGGTTCTCCCAGGCAAGGTTGTGAACACGCTCATAACCCTCGTGCCGCAGGGCGCCTTCCAGGGGAGCGTAACCCTGAAGATTGAAAAAACAGGTGAAATAGACTACTCCGTTTCAAACTGGGTTTTAACACCGTCTTCGAGAAACGCTGTCCTCACGCTGAACACGAGCGGTCTCTCCCCTGGTACATACCTGGTTAATGTTTCAGGCTCCTACTTAGAGGTTGAAAGAAAAACGAGGCTCACGATAATCGTTAAAGAGGTTGAGAAGCCCTGGTTTGAAGCCAGCGTTAACCTCCAACCAAGAAGCATTATTCAGACTGAAACATTCCTGTTGAACATTTCAATAACTCCACACACCGGGTTCAACGAGAGCATAAGCGTTTCAATAAGGGGCCTGCCTGGCTCAAGCCTTGGGAAAAACATTATAGAGAGAGGCAGGAAAATATCCGAAATAAGCGTTAAAACAAACAGGAGCATCCCGGTTGGCATCAACAATTTCATGCTGGTTTTAAACTCGACTAGCCATCAGGCTCTGGTGAACCTGACGATACAGGTTTCAGAGGCTCCTCCGCCAGACTTCCAAATAATCTTCAACCCGAACATCACGGTTGCCAAGCCGGGCGATATTGTGAACATAGCGGTGAGCGTTAAACCGTTCTACGGTTTCGACGAAACAGTGCATGTTTACTCGAGCCACATTGGGCTCAGTCTAAACGAGTTTAATGGCAGCGACTTCTTTTTAACACCGAGGAACTACAGCGGAGTGGTTATGACCATGGAGATAGACGAGCGATCCACATACGGCATAAATGTTTTAACGTTCATCGTGGAAACCTCGTCTAAGAGGGAGATTAAAGGGGTTAAGCTGGGAGTTGCGAATGTTTCCTCAACCTATAAGGAGCCTGCCCCGAGCATAGTAGCATACTTTCAACGTGTCGACGCGTCCCCCGGCGAGAAGACTACTGTCGATTTTCTAGTAGGCTCTTTAAACGGGTTTGAGGGAGAGGTTCTTCTCAGAGTAAGCAAGTATAATGTGTCGGATCCGGATTTAGGCATGTTCTACTTTTCTACCGGCGAGGGGTATCAGAAAATGGGGGTTAGCATTGAAAGGGTGAACATAACAGTCGGGGAAGCAAGATTCGTATTTCTAAGCATGGAATTGAAGAGAACCGTTGCCAGCGGCGTTTACAGGATTAACGTTGAGCTGTGCGTTGAACACACTCCGCCCAACATGGCTTTCCCATTGTTGAAGGCGATAAGCGTGTATACTCTTGAGCTGCACGTCGACTAGG
>JAOAJQ010000161.1 GCA_026414125.1 Thermoproteota archaeon | reverse complement strand
AATAGCGCGCTTAATGGTCAGCCTGAAAACCAGCATGGAGAAGGCTTTGGTTACGGCGAGAGCTAAACGAGTTCAACAATATACTCCCTACCGCGCTTGATTTTCCTGACCAAACCTTTCCTCTGAAGCTCGTTTAAAACTATGGAGGTCTTAGACTTTGAAAACTTAGCAGCATCCTTAATCTGAGACTGCGTCAGCCTCCCCCCCGCCTCTCTGAGAAGCTTTATCACGAGATCCTCGTCTGAAAGCACCTTCATATCCGGAGGACTCAGCCTTCTTCCACGTGGACGGTGGAACAGTATTATAACTAAGAGTACCACCGGCGGAGCCAGCAGTGCTAAGTAGAATACTGGAGGCAGGCTCTCAGCTTGGGCTTCGCCTCCACTCTCCTCGTAAACCGAGATTTGAAGTGGCTGAGGCTCTTGACTGAACCTGTATGGCGAGTCGGAGGGCAGACGCAGCGAAACCCTCCATTCTCCAACCAGATTCATGTTTAACACGTCCGAGAAAACTCCGTTGACCCCTACAATCACTTCCCTGAATGTTTCAGACCCTTGAGGACTCAGGTAGATAACTCGGAGTGTAATGCCAGGAGTAGGTGGGCTAATCCTTCCCTTAACGCTTAACGGAGAGCCCTTCTTAACCCGGGTGCTATCTAGAGAGAATTCCTCGACCCTTATAATCCTGCTTTCAAAAACGAGCCTTGGCTCTCTGTCTGCGAAATCCATCCTGCCCACCCAAGCTAATCTTAAAGAGTCCTCGCGAGACGCCCTTGGGCTTGCAAGCTTAAGGAAATAGTCTGAGTTAAGCTCCGAATAGTCTATCTCAAGCATTTCATCAGTGAAAAGGTAGAATCCTCCTTCGAACACGTCTCCAACCTCAATCCCGTCAGAAGTTTTAAGGCTGAAGTTAACCCATTTGAACGTGTACTTAATGGTTCCCAGTTGCTTCAATATTCCTGTCAAATCGATCTTGAGACTGAAGTTTCCAGCCGCCATGGGTCTCCCCGTTAAGGATGCCGCCTTGCTAACAATGCTGCTTATGGTTGTTTCAAAGTTTGAGAGGAGAGTATTCTGGTCAGCACTATCCTTGAATAGTTTGAAGCTATCCAGGTCCTCTTGGGAATCAAGCGTAGTGGAGAGTTCGACAACCCATGTTGCTGAAGAATCCTTATGCAGTATTATCCTGTAGGTTGTTTGAAACTCTAACCCTCCTTCAGCCAGCGAAACCCGTCTGGACAATGTAACTAGGATGATTGCCAGTAGGGCTCTTGCAACGGCTTTTTGACGTGTCATACGTGTTAAAAAATAAGCATCAGGAGAAGTATAAAAATTTGCAAACAGATAGACTTTTACAAACAGATTTAAAAAGGCTACTTTTTACCCTTTTCCTTTTCCTTACCTTTTTCCTCTTTATCCTGCTTCTGCTCCTCAACCTTGGCCTTTATCTCAGCCTTCTTCTCCTCTTGAAGAGCCTGCTTCGCATCTCTAAACTCGTGATTAGAATTAACAATCTTTCTAGCAAGCTCCTTATTGATTTCCGGAATCTCCTCTTGCAGTGCTTTCAAAGCCTCCTTTTCCACCCCCTCCAGTTGTCTAAGCCGGGTTCTAATCTCAAGCCTTAACCTGTTCATCTCCATTATGAACTCGCCCCGGTTGATTTCCCCGTTCCTTAACTTTTCTTCCAGCCTAGTCATTTCCTGTTCCATTAATCCAATAGTCGCCATTATGCTGCACTGTTCATTATCCAGCTCAGAAAGCCTCTTCTCCCATGTTTGGATAAGCTTCATTTTCCTTTCAAGCCTGATTTCTAGAAGCGCCTCCTTATGCTGCTGAACAAGATCCTGTATTTGCAGCGAAAGGCTTTTACCCAAGTAGGGTGGAAGAGTTTCCTCCTCGCTCGTCTTTTCGGCGATAATCTTTGAGACGAATAGTGTTGAAACCGAGGTGGCAATAAGTATTTCTACGAGTATTGCCAACATTCTCGAACCTTCTTTTCCTTTCTTCCCGAGGCCCTTCTTTTCCAATTCGCCGCGTAAACCTTCATTAAAGCCACTATTAAGCGTTTTCAAGTTGTTTTCCTCAAAAATCCTTTAAAAATAATTCATTTTGGTTAAAAAAAGTTCATAATAGTTCGCAGATTAGATAGTCCTTAAAAAATTGCTTTATTCTTTTTTCTGAATGCAAAATACTTAGAAGCCAAGCTAGCCTCAGTACTGGTTGAGATTATACTCTATGCTCCCCCGTAAAGCTGCTTGTGAAGATCCAGCAGCGACCTAACCCTCTTAACGACATTCGGATGAGTGCTCAGGGCTTCAACCAAGCTTTCAGCAGCCGAGATCTCTCTGGATGCAAACTCCTCTAGGGTGCGAACATCGTATATCCCCCTGAAAGCCCTGGCACCGACCTCAGACTCGGGGTCGGCTATGAGAAGGGCTCTGAAAGACGAGTAGCCGCTCATCGACGCCTTAACATTCTTAGGTACTCTAGCGTTCATGTCGGATATTTTAACGAGGGCGCTCGCAAGGCTCAGAGGCCCGCCTGGCGAAACTGTGGAGCCATGGTAGTCAGCATAGTACTCTCTGCTCCTGCTGAAGCCCAGTATAAGGAGGGTTAGAACGTAGTAGATCA
>JAOAJQ010000015.1 GCA_026414125.1 Thermoproteota archaeon | reverse complement strand
TAGTATGGCTCAGTATATGAGTCCTAAGCAGCTTATAGACGTTGCTTTGAAAACTGGTTGTGACGGAACATCGATATCTTTCAATGAGCCGACCCTTCTGCTAGAGTACAGTCTCGACCTGTTTCCGTTAGCCAGGGGGGAAGGACTCTACAATACTTTTGTTTCAAACGGGTATATGACGCTAAAAGCACTGGAGGCCCTTGCTGAAGCAGGGTTGGACGCGATAAAGTTCGACGTTAAGGGTGGAGAGGAGGTCTACGAGAAGTATTGCGGCGGGGCTAAAGCGAGCGTTGTATGGAGGAATGCGCGGAGAGCCAAGGAGCTCGGCCTCCATGTGGAGATAGTTAACCTGGTGATCCCGGGGGTTAATGACGTCGAGGATTGCCTCAGACAATTGGTAGAAACTCATCTCAAGATGCTTGGGCCCGATACGCCGCTTCACTTCACCCGTTACCATCCGGAGTATGTGTTTAAGGCTCCGCCAACCCCGGTTAAAACGCTGGAGAAAGCCAGGGAGCTGGCTCGATCCCTGGGCGTATTATTCCCATATGTTGGAAATGTCCCGGGCCATAGATTTGAGAACACTTGGTGCCCCGTGTGCGGCGAACTTCTTATTCAACGCCTGGGCTTCACCGTTTTAAGCATTAAGGTGTCTTCTGAAGGCAGGTGTCCTAAATGCGGGTTTCAGGTTCCATTAATCCAATAATGCTGTCTCTGGACCAGCGTGATTTTTAAGAATGAACGTTTGACTGTTTGTTCAAGCAGGTGTGGTAAAATTTAAAATGCAGCACTTCTCCTCAAGCGAGGATGCAGACTAAGTATAGTTCAAGGGAAAGGTGCTATAGGGCTGTGAAAAGAGATGAAGTAGATTGTATTCCTATCAATATTTGGGTAGACTCTCCAGAACCTCTAAGAAGCCTGATGAATCATCTTGGTTTGGAGGATAAGGAGAAGCTGTGTGAGTTCCTCAAAATAGATTACCGTGGCAATGTTGGAATAGATACTATAGGGATTGGCTTGAAAGGTGGCTTTAAGGAGGAGAGTTTTAAAGACTCTCGAGGCAGGGTTCTTCGCAGAAATCACTGGGGTGTTGTTTCAATGGTTTCTGGAAACGGGTTGACAAGTTTTTACGTCGACCATCCTTTAAAACATATGGAGGTGGAGGACTATCCTTTTCCTGAAATAATAGAAGAGGATTTTGAAAGGGTTGAAAAGTTTAGAAAGAGATACGAGGATTACTGTGTCATAGGGTTTACTCTGCAAGCTTTTGAAACTGCTTGCGCATTATTCGGGTATAACGAAATTTTTAAACTGATGGCCAGCGAGTCTAGAAAAGTAGAGTTCGTGCTAGATAGGCTTTTCGAAACATCTTGTAAACAGGCTAAGCTTCTAGTTGAAGCAGGCGTAGACCAGGTTTATAATGGTGATGATGTTGGCGCGCAAACAACCATGCTGATTTCCCCTGTTCAGTGGAGAAGATTCCTGAAACCGAGGTATGAGAGGCTTGCCAAAGTAATACATAAAGATGGGGCTTTCTTTCATTTTCACAGCGACGGCTGGATCGAGCCAATTATTCGGGACTTGGTTGAAATAGGCGTAGATGTTTTAGAACCCCTTCAGCCTGAGAGCATGAATATTGCGAAAATAAAGGAGAAGTATGGTGAAAAGCTTAGTTTTGAAGGTGGAATAGGTGTTCAGACACTCCCATTTAAAAACAGGGATGAGATAGAGCAGGAAGTTAAAGAAGCCATACGGGTTCTTGGTCCAACCGGCTACACCTTGAGGCCGAGTCATACGATTCTCCGAAACACGCCGATTGAAAACATTTTGGCCCTGTATGATGCAGCAAACAAGTACAGAATTATTCTATAATAAAAACTTAATAGTTGAACATACTTATTTTTACTCTAATGTCCAATGTATTAAGCGAGTATGTTTGGAGAGAAGATGAGTGTTACTCATGGAAGATTGAAAGTTTTCATGAAGAAGAAGGCTTCAACACATATACTGCTAGCCTTAAATCTCAAAAATGGAAGGGCTATCTATGGTCTCATAGGATAAGCATAATGGTTCCTAAAAAAGTGGAGCACAATCACATCCTCCTACTGATAACTGGGAGTGGCTCAGGTTTAGAGGAGTTTGTCTATTGCAAGGCATTTTCCCACATGCTGCCCTTGCCATGCGTAATTCTTCACGATGTTCCAAACCAGCCTTTATTCAACGGGCTATACGAAGATGCATTGGTTTCATACACTTTCCATAAATTTTTGGAAACCGAGGATGAAGAATGGCCCTTGCTTCTTCCGATGGTGAAATCCGCGAAGAAGGCCATGGATATGGTGGAGGTTTTTATGGAGGGTGAGCTAGGAGCATTAAATGGTTTTATAGTAACCGGGGCCTCGAAAAGAGGATGGACCACGTGGCTCTTAGCCGCGGCTGACAAAAGGGTTTCAGGAATCATCCCGCTAGTCTTCGACTGTCTTAATCTTAACGAGCAAATGAAGCATCAGCTTGAATGCTATGGTGGCTACAGCGAGCTTATTAAAGACTACACTAGATTGAGGCTTCAGGAGCATATGTACTCTGAAGTAGGTCAAAGGTTGGTTCAAATCATAGATCCATTTAATTACTTGGAGTACTTGACGGTTCCAAAGCTTATCGTAAACGGGACCAACGATAGATTTTGGACGGTTGACGCTGCAAACCTTTACTTTGATGCTTTACTTGGTGAAAAGTACCTCTTATACGTGCCGAATTCCGGGCACGCTTTGGAAGATATGCGGAGGGTTATCAACTCTGTTTCAGCATTCGCCCAATCGATAGTTTCGAACAAGAGCCTGCCGAAATTAAGGGTTGAAAAAGATGAAAACGGGTGTATTACCTTTAGGTTAAGCTCTAGTGAAAAACCTCTGTATGTTGACGGGTGGCTAGCCTCCTCGAAGAGCATGGATTTTAGGGGCTCGGCATGGTCTTCTCTCCCGCTGCTTAAGCATGGCGACAATTTCGTTCATCATATCGAAAAACGAAAAGAATATGTTGCATTCTTCGGAGAATCGTCTTTTCTTCATTCCGACAAATATGTTTTCAGCTTATCCACAAGGATGAATATAATTCCTCCCGTCGCCTAGATTCGAGCTATCAGAATTCGGCAGTATACGCGTTATACCCACTTTCATTTCAAGATTGAACTAGATATTGTTTAATACCTGGCTTAGCTGACCTCTGATATGTCATGAACCAAAAATTCTGAATGTTGTTTCATATTAAGAATTTGATGCCATGCTTGCTGGTTAGGCAACATTAAAAAACTTATAAGCCTCTCTAAGTTGAACAAACATCATATGGGAACATACAGCCGCGTTTCTCACGAATATGTAAGAGGGATCATAGTAAGGTTGCAACCGTCGCCGTTAAAACTACCCGTTCCATTTCGCGTAGACCATGTGGACCATGTCATGAAGACTGCTTTAGACGGGCATACTAGACTCGCTTCAGACCATTTGCTGCATCCTGAAAACAAAGGAAAGCTTGTAGACATTATAAGTTCTTTAATAGAGAGGCTTGAAACAGTCTTCACTAGAGTGGGTTCTGGAGAACAGGCTGATGAGAAGAAACTTGGGGTGGCTATCGTTACCAGAAACAGGATTTACGACATGCTGCTTGAAACATTTTGGAACCTCACTGGTGTTGAAAGAACATGGGCTGGCTTTTCCGACGAAGAAGCTTTAAAGACGATTGGAGTGATCACTGGTTTTTTAAAGAATTGTGAGGAGATGGAAAAAGAGGAGCTTGGCGAACCCGTTGTTTATAAATGTACTATAGCCAGCCAGCTCGAGAGGATGAGGCTCGTGAACAAGGGTAACAGCCTTGTCGCATGGATGGCTAAAGAAATAGAGAATAATCTTGAAGCTGAATCGTTGACGGAAAGCTATGTTCGGGCTGTCGAAAAAACTTTGAATTATAATTTTTACTACTCGGCTTATAGAAAGGGCTTGTGCAAGTTTGGAAACGATTATGCCCTTGGCTTAAGATGGTTAAGACACTTGGGATACGTTCAGGTTTCAACAAATCCTGTGCTTGCGGCACTGGCGTATGAGGATGATCCTTATCTCTGGGAGTCTTTTAAAAATCATGTTGGAGAAAACCTGAGGAAAAAGTATCCGGAATGGTTTTCAGAACCAGAGAAACATGCTGATGATATAGTGATGGAGGCGACGAGGTTCGCCCTGCTTGATAATTTCTATGTCTTCAGAGTGCCCTTCACATTGTCGAAATATCAGGATGGTCTTGTAAGTTACCAGTTAAACCCGTTGATTGCAGATGATGTGGATAAGAGTGTGGAGGCTGCAAGAATTTTCGCCGAGAAACTGGAGAATGATTTAAGGGTTTACGATGAGTATCTGTTCTGGGGCTATGAGGAACCTCGTGAAAAGGGTAGGCCGAACCTTGTTATAAAGGTTGCAGCAGCCTATCCTTCTTCATTGGAAATAGTTAGGAAAATCAACGAGGCTGGAATAGGACAAAACATCACGCTTAGCTTCACAGTTTCCCAGGAAGTGATCCTGGGAGTGACTGCCATGGAGGGGATGGCGGTAGCTTTGGGGAAAGGCATCACTCCGACGCAAACATATGACACCAACATGGGTGGGAGGCTCGAGGATCATCTGAGGGAAAGCGTTGCTGCAGGCCTCTTGCTAAAAGCTGTTGAAAAGCTGGATAGTAGCAGTAGGGGGCTCCTTTTAGAGAAAATGGCTGATGGGCTTAGAATGAAAGGTGAGGAGGCGGCTATGTTTGGAGCGAAAGACATCAGGGGAAAGGTGGAGCTTCTTACAAGTAGGAAGCTCCTAGGCGGAAGTCTGCTTAACGAGATTTTCATTGAGACTCTTGTTTCAACCGGTGCCTACGGCGGGAGAGAACAGGTTCTCGAAATGTTGAAAACCTTTGAGAACGCGGTGAGAATGTCTGGAACCTATGTTGCTAGAAGAGTCTACGAGATAATGTTCTCACCATTGAACAGGCTTAAGTGGGTTGACTACTTGGCAAGGAAGTATAGAATTCCACGTGAGAGTGCAGAATTGATCATTAGCAGAATAGATCTGCTGCCTGCTTCTAAACGTAAGCCTGAAGACACTTTTCTAACCCTTTCAAGGAGAAACGTGACGAACACGGAGTTTCCGAATCATCAGCTGGCTGTGGTTAAGGAAGCCCTCAAAGAGGGATTTAATATGGGTGACTACGAGGAGTCGATCAGCAGGGGAATAGACCAGGATGTTCTTAAAGTTCTCATGGATGTTGAGGACTTTGTGAAAGCATATGAAGCCTCTCCAGAGTTGAACAGCCTTTTGAAAAAGGTTGGGATAGTTGAGAACTATGGTGATAGAGGGGTGAAAACAGCGGAGTGGCCAAGCTATGGGCCTTGCGTAAAGACTCTGGAAGAGTTTACAAGGGCCTACTTGTCTTTCAGGAAAAGAGTGCTAGATCTTGTGAGGGAGCTAACCTTATCTCCTGGGAACAGGTAGGCTTAAGCATGTTCAGGGGCTTCAATGACTGTTGAACTGGATACTCGGTGTCTGCATGCAGGCTACTGAGGAGAACTTGAAAATTCTTTCCGAGCTTGGGGTTAAAGCCATAGAGATTCCAGGCTGGCTGCAGCTTAATCCGTTTAAGTTCTCCAAGACGGATTTAAAGAGAATAAGTGAGCTTTCGAGCTCATATGGCGTGAGCATAGTTGCTTCAAATAGTATTTACCCGTCGGATTTCTCGCATGCTTCTGAATCTGAACAAGCGAGAAGGAGGAGCATAGAATATACTTACAGGCTTGCTGAGGCTGCTTCAGAGATTACGTGTCCCATTTTAGTATGGGGATCCGGAAAGGCTAGAAGCATACCTTCTGAAACTACTCGTGAAAAGGGCTATGAAAGAAACCTGGAGGTTCTGAAGGAGGCTTCTAAAGCAGGGGAGGAGTTTAACGTGAGGTTCGGAATAGAGCCGCTACCAAAGAGCGAGACTAATTTCGTAAACACTATTGAAGAAGCACTGAAACTTGTTGAGAAGGTTGATTCCGAATTTATCGGGATAACGGCGGATGTCAGACATATGGTAAGGGAGGAATACGACTTAGTAGAATCGTTGAAAAAGGCTGGGGGAGAAATTATTCACGTTCATCTGGCCGATAACAATAGTAGAGTGCCGGGACGGGGCATTATTGATTTCAACAGGCTTTTGAAATGCTTCAGGGAAATAGGCTACCGAGGTGCGATGTCTATTGAGGCAGGACTTGGGGAGAATCCCAGAGAAGAGCTGAGATTCGCTTTGGAGATTCTGAAGCAGCCGTTTTCAAAAGTTTAAGGAAGCATATGCTTCCACAGGATTAGCATGCTCTGAAAGTTTATAAGCAATGTGGAGTTGGCTTTACCGTGAAGCCTCAAGAAAGGTTCCTGAAGGCTTTAAGAAGGCAGCAGCCTGACAGGGTTCCCCTTTGGGAGCTCATAATAAACGAGCCTGTGATTAAAAGCCTACTTCCAGGCGGAACCTACGCTGACTTCGTTGAATGGGCAGGGTTAGACGGAATATGTGTGAGCGAGGATCAAAGGTTTGAAAAGAATGGGGAATGCCTTGTGGACGAGTGGGGAATAAGGTGGAAGCCGATTGATGCTGGAGTAAACTACCCGGTTGGAGGCCCGATAAAGGGTCCGTCTGACTTGAATGAGTATTCTCCTCCAGACCCGGATGCTGACTGGAGGCTGAAAACGCTTGAAGCGTATGTTGACAGGTTTAAGGGGGAGAGGGCAATAGTATTGCTAAGCCATGAAACATTTGAGTTTTCCCACTACTTAGTCGGCGGCTTGCGGAATCTTTTTCTTCACTACCATCGGAATAAGGATTTCGTCCACAGGCTGAGCGAAATCATTTCAGGGTATAAGTGTAGGGTTATCGAGAGGGCTGTTAGGATGGGGGCTGATGTTGTTTTAACCGGTGATGATTATGCAGACAGAAAGGGGCCTTTCATGTCGGTGAAACAGTTTGAGGAATTCGTCCTACCCTATTTGAAGAAGGTTGTTCAAACAGTCAAGAGGCTTGGAGTCCCTTTCATAAAGCATACTGACGGAAACCTTTGGCCGATAATCGACATGATTGTCGACTCCGGGATTGATGCTCTTGACCCAATAGAGCCGATTGCAGGAATGGATATAGGGGAGGTTAAGAGAAAATACGGGGGGAGAATAGCTGTCATCGGGAATGTTGACTGCTCCTATGTTCTTCCACTGGGCAGCAAGAAGGAGGTTGAGGAGGCTGTTAAGGAGACTATTGCAAAGGCTTCTCCTGGTGGAGGGCACATCATGGCTTCAAGCAACAGTATTCATCCGGCGGTGAAGCCTTCTAACTACATGCTTATGTTAGAGTTGACGAAGAAATATGGAACGTATCCGATAGATAAGAAGCTGATTGAAGAATACGCGGGGAGAAAATATATTTCTAAATACCTTGTTTAAAAACCGATGGTTTAAGTTCTGTTATGTTGACGTGTTTATTGTTAGAATATTACTGTTAAGGTGAAGTCATTTACATTAGTGCCCGTCGGACCGGTGAAGATTAGGTCGCCCGTCTGCTTAAAGAAATTGTAGGAATCATTGTCCTTTAGAAACACCTCCGGATTCAGTCCTTTGTTGCACGCGTTTTCTAGCGTGGAAAAATCTGCAATGGCGCCAGCTGCGTCAGTATAGCCGTCGATGCCGTCGCTCCCAATCGATGCGAAGACAAAGTTCTTTAAACTACCGCAATTAGTTAAGACGGATAGGGTGAGCTCCTGGTTTCTACCTCCCTTTCCATTGCCCTTAACGGTTACAGTGGTCTCCCCACCAACTATCAGGCAGGCTGGCTTTTTAACAGGCGAGTCGTAGGTAGCTATTTGCTTAATGATTGCGCATAGGAACCTTCCGACTTCACGGGCCTCGCCCTCCGAGAACGATGTTAAGATAAGCGTGTTGTAGCCAAGTTTAACAGCTTTTCTCTCCATCGCGGTCAGAGCCTTCATGTTGTTTAACACTATAATGTTCTTAACGTTTTTGAAAATCTCGTCTCCAGGCTTCGGGGTCTCAGGAACCTCTCCCCGAATCCCCTTTTCTATCCTTTCAACAATGCTTCTAGGCAGCTTTCTCATTAAATCATACTTCAAAATAATGTTGTAAGCGTCTTTGAAAGTCGACGAGTCTGGGGAAGTTGGTCCTGAAGCTATGTATTCAATGGGGTCTCCCACGATGTCCGAAAGGATGAGCGAGACCACTTTCGCCGGCTTAAGGAAGTTTACCAATTGCCCTCCTTTAACACTCGACAAGTGTTTCCGAATCGTGTTGACCTCTTTTATATCCGCACCGGATTTCAGGAGAATATCTGTCGCAGCCTTCTTCTCCTCCAGCGTTACTCCTTCAGCGGGAAGAGCTAGGAGGGCTGATCCCCCTCCTGAGATTAGGCATATTACAAGGTCTCTTCGGGTTAAACTCTGGCATAGGGAAATCAGCCTTTTGGTTGCCTCGACGCTGGCTTCAGAAGGGGTTGGATGCGTCCCTTTTAAAACCCTTATTCTCTTAAGCCTCTTTGCGTCAACGTTCTCCGGGATTATTATGGCGCCGTCTACAATCTTCTCCCCTATTTTTTCCTCGCATGCTTCAGCCATGGATGCAGAGGCTTTTCCAAACCCGATCACGAAAACTCTTTCCACAGCCTCAATATCCTTGCTTATTCCTTCAAGAGCCTTCTCTACAGATTTCTTCGGGTCAGAAGCCCCCAATCCTTCTTCAAGTATTTCCAAAACATGTTTTCTCCACCTGTTTTTTGAAAGCATTTCTTTATTCAGTATTTTCAACAATAATTCTGACGCGGGAGGGTTGAAACGCTTTTAAATTTTACCATCCAAGATTAAAAAGAAGAATTGGCGGTGAACATGAGGCTTAGCCTCTTGAAGGGGAAAGCTTTTATACCTTTCCAATAGTTGGAGGACAGGTGGAGAAAATATGCCTCTGGTAAATGAGCTGGACTTGCTTCTACCTGCCTTGAAGGAGGGCAGGGCTGTAGGAGCCTTCAACGCGAATAACATGGAGATGATACAGGCATTCATATGGGCTGCTGAAGAAGTTTCGAAAGAGGTCGGTGAACCCATGGACCTAATAATACAGCTGAGCCCAGGGGCAAGCAAGTACGCAGGATGGTCTCTGGGGGCCGGAATGGTTAAGATCGCCGCCTCTGAGACTGATATACGCATAGCTCTAAACCTTGACCACGCGACTGAAATAGATCAGGTTAAAAAAGCCCTTGACGCGGGTTTCACAGCCGTGCTTTTCGACGGTTCTTCTCTGCCGATGGAAGAGAACATTAGGCTTACCCGGCAGGTCGTTGAAATGTGTCATGAGAAAGGAGTGCCTGTTGAGGCTGAGCTGGGGAAGATTCCGAAGATTGAAGACTATTTCTCTCAGGCTGAGATAGCCCGTTTAAGATCGCTGCCGCCGGCTGAAGCAGTAAGGATTATTCGCGAGAAAGCAGGGAAGTCTGTAGAAGAGCTTATGGCTAAGCCAGAAGACGTTGAATACTTTGTGAAGAAGACTGGCTGCGACTTTCTGGCTGCTGCCTTCGGATCCATACATGGAATTTGGGACGACATATGGCCAGTCCGCATAGACAGGCTTATCGCCATACAAGAGCGGATGCGTATACCAATCGTATCCCACGGCTCATCAGGAATACTTATGACGCCCAAGGATGCGCGTGAAAAAGGGATTGTTCTGCAGAAGGGTGAGGGCACTCTTCTAGATGCTATCAAGACTGGCGGCGTGACTAAGGTGAATGTTGCAACCGCCTTGTCGATAGCTTTCATCGAAGGCTTCATAAAGGCTTACCACGCTAATCCGAGTGAAAAGGACTTCAGGAAATTCGGCACCGTGGCCCGGGACATGGTTAAGGAGAAAGCTAAAGAATACATAAGGCTGTTCGCCGGCCGGGTTCCAGTCTAAACTCTTAATTAAGCATCCTAAGGAGTTGGCGATGTAAACTTTTTTCATACTGTTGATTCGGAATACTCTTAGCTATTTCCTAGTATGGGGTTACGCTTGACGGGTTAGACCTCTATTCCGAAAAGTATTCTCGCAACCCATCCGATTACGAATGATACTGCCGCAACTCCTAAGCTTATTAGAATCATTTCTAGAAACATTTTTCTGAAAGAAACGTCTTTAGTTACTGAAATGAAGAAGGTGAAGATTAAAACTATTAGGCTTATGCTGGGAAACATGATTGCTACCGCAATCCGATAGTCTGAAAGTAGAAGATAGGGGGTTGACAGTATCAGTACGGTCGCCAGATAGGTTAAACCGGTATATAAGGATGCTTTCGAGGGGCTTTTCTCGGATTTTTCAGACTTCTTGGACAAATACTCGGAGGCAGACATCGAGATCGAGGCTGCAATACCCGTTATCAGCCCTGAGACGCCGACAAGCCTACTGTTTTGAAGAGTGAAAGCTAGGCCGACGAGAGCCCCGGTAAGCTCGACAAGCGCATCGTTCAAACCCAGCACAAGTGAGCCGACATAATTCACCATTTCCTCGTCAATCATGCCTATCAGGATCTTCTCATGCTCAATCTCATCCCTCCTTATTTCCATTGCCTTTGGAAAGACGCTAGATATTTTCTCGTAAACCTCCTCCGCCTCCCCCTCCCCTTTCTCCATAAGCTTAACCGCGAAGGTTAAGCCGAAGAGCCTTGATATGAGGATATATTTTAAAAGCATAAGCCTGTTCGGGGCAACATCTCTGCCTGTATAGTTTCTCCATTCACCGTAGTGGCGAAGCTCGTCTTCAGACATCTTTTTTAAAAGCTGTGAATTTACTCCCTTGGCTCTTTTAGATAGAGCACTGTAAATGATGTGCTCAGTCAGTTCGTTTCTCTGGAAAGTCAAAACCTTGTTTGCAACATTCTGGTTAATACTTTCAACCATCCTTCACACCTACTCAATAGCTCCATATTTGTTTTTCTCGAACTGAAAAGCTTTATTTTCATCGCTAATAATAGTTTCTTCATGAAGAATCGGAGCTGTGGAGGAAGCCCGCCCTTCAGGTTCGGCGTTGACTATTACCCTGAGCACTGGCCTAGAGAAAGATGGGCTACTGACGCTAAGATGATGGCTGAGCTGGGTTTTAACACGGCTAGGCTGGCTGAGTTCGCTTGGAGTAGGATGGAGCCTGTTGAAGGCAAGTTCGACTTCAACTGGCTTGATGAGGCGATTGAAACCCTTTCCAAGCACGGCATAAAGGTGATACTTGGAACCCCTACTGCAGCCCCACCGCCTTGGCTGGTTAAGGCTCATCCTGACATTCTGCAGGTTGATGCTTATGGCAGACGTAAGCCTGAGGGCACTAGGAAGAACTGCTGCGCTGTAAACCCGAACTATATTGAGCATACGAAAAGGATAGTTGAAGCAATGGTTCTCCACTATAAGGATAACCCGAGTGTTATCGGTTGGCAAATAGACAACGAGTTCGACTTAAACCTTTGTTATTGCGAAAACTCCATAAGGTTTTTCAGAAACTGGTTGAAGGAGAAGTATGGCAGTGTTAATAGGCTGAACTCTGAGTGCGGCCTAGTTTTCTGGAGCCAGGAGTACGGTTCTTGGGACGAAGTGTTCCCGCCTAGGCCGCCGTTCGACATGCAGAATCCTGCGCTCTGCTTGGAGTGGCATCGATTCTCCAGCGAAGCTTGGGTTAACTATCAGAGGTTGCAGGTTGAAATAATACGTAGGCACGCGCCCCATCACATGGTAACCCATAACTTCATGGGTCTTTACAAGGAGCTTGACTACTTTAAGCTTGCGAGGGATCTGGACTTCGTCTCCTTTGACTACTATCCTAAGTGGACTTCAAAGATTGATTACGCTGCTTCTGCAATGGCGCACGACGTTATGAGAAGCCTTAAGAAGAAACCATACTGGATAATGGAGTTGCAAAGTGGTGCTGTTAAGACTAGTCTTGCACCCATACCGAAACCAGGTGAGATAAGGCTTTGGGCGGTTCAATCAGTAGCCAGAGGTGCTGATGGCGTCCTATACTTCAGATGGAGATCATGCAGGTTCGGGACTGAGGAGTACTGGCATGGAATCTTGGACCATGACAGTGTACCCAGGAGAAGATTCTTTGAGGTTAAGAAGGTTTCCCGGGAACTATTCAGAATCGCCCCGTATTTTGAAAACACTTTTTTCGAGGCGAGCACCGGTATCATTCTGGTTTACGATAATCTCTGGGCTTGGGATCTTGAGGTTGGCTACGGTGGGGAAAACTATTATGGGATGAGTGCCTGGGAACCGGTTTTAGACATTTACAGAGCGCTCTACAGGAGAAACATTCTAGTGGATTTTGTAGACCCTTTCTCAGATGATTTAAACAAGTACCATGTTTTGTTTGCACCATCCCTCATGCTGCTAAACAATAGTCTGGAGGATGCGTTAAGATCCTATGTAGAGAAGGGCGGAGTGCTCGTCTCCACCCCCAGGACTGGAGCGAAGGATTGGAACAACAATATTGTTGATAAGCCTCTTCCAGGGAGAGTGGCGGACTTATTCGGCGTCACGGTTGAGGAGTACACGGGTTTGCCGGGGGGTGAATCATGCGATGCAGTGTTACTCGCTCGGAAGGTGTTCTTTAAGGCTCGAAACTGGATGGAGAAGCTAGCGGCTGGGGATTCTGAGGTTTTCGCCGAATACAGCTCAGGCATTTACATGGGTGAGCCCGCTGCAACCATAAAACACTTTGGAAAGGGTATTGCTATTTATGTTGGGACTTTTGCTTCAGCAGAGTTTTACGATGGATTGGTCGACTGGCTTATAGGAAGAGGTGTTGCCGAGGAGGTGCTTCCCAGTGCTTCAGGAGTAGAGGCAACCAGGAGGAAGGGAGACGGGAAAGAAATCATTTTTCTTTTAAACCACAGGGATGGGGCTGTGGAGCTGAATCTTAGCGGGAGAGTTTTCAGAGACCTTGTTTCCGGAGATAGGCTGAGCGGCTCAGTAAGGCCTGCGGGGCTTGACTTTAAAGCGGTAGCACCGGTTTAAGC
>JAOAJQ010000160.1 GCA_026414125.1 Thermoproteota archaeon | reverse complement strand
GCATTGTGCAGTAGTCAAACTCAACACTGCTACCAATCCTGTTTGTCCCAGCTCCAAGTATTATCACCTTTCTTCTGCCAGTAGTTTCTGAAACATCGTTGACCTCGTCCCCGTAGGTAGCGTAAAGATAGTTTGTAACGGACTCCCATTCGGCAGCCATTGTGTCTATCAGCTTGAAGACGGGTTTCACATTATGTTTAATCCTGAAACTTCTTACTTCGTCTTCGCTCCATCCGAGTCTCCTTGCTATCTGAATGTCTGAGAAGCCAAGCCTTTTAGCCTCCTTAATCTTCTCAACGATCTTTTCCTCATCCTCCTCGCTACGAAGGGATTTTAGCTCAGAATCAACCCGAATTATGTTCAATATCCTGTAGAGGAACCATTTGTCTATGCCTGTCACGCTGCTTATCTCGTCTAAGCTAACACCAGCCTTCAAAGCCCTGACGACGTTGAAAAGCCTCTCATCGCTCGGCTTAAGAAACTCCGTTAAATCGGATGGAACCCCATTCTCTTCGCCTTCATTCCCCACTACGCCGACCCTACCTATTTGAAGCATTCTAACAGCCTTCTGCAACGCCTCTTCGAAAGTCCTGCCTATAGCCATTACTTCTCCGACAGACTTCATCATTGTCCCCACGGTTCTGTCAACATTCCCAGGGAATTTTTTGAAATCCCATCTTGGGAATTTTACAACCACGTAGTCCAGTGCAGGCTCAAAGCTGGCCTTCGTAACCCCAGTAACCTTGTTCGTAAGCTCCTCTATACGGTATCCTATGGCGAGCTTCGCAGCAAGGTACGCCAGGGGATATCCGGTAGCCTTGGACGCTAGCGCACTCGACCTTGAAAGCCTCGGGTTTACCTCGACGACTATTAGCTCGCCATTTTCAGGATTTAGGCCGAACTGAATGTTACTCTCTCCAACTATTTTCATCTTATCAACTATTCTGAGACCGGCCTCCCTGAGCTTATGGTACTCCTTATTAGTAAGCGTCTGAACCGGAACCACTACTATTTTCTCACCGGTGTGGACGCCGAGAGGGTCGAAGCCCTCCATCGTCGCAACTGAAACACTATTCCCATAGTAGTCCCTCATATACTCATACTCAAGCTCTTTCCACCCGTAGTAGGACCTCTCCACTAGAACCTCCCTGTTAATGCTCCATTTCAAAGCTTTTGAAACCGCCTCGTAAAGTTCACCCCGGTTCCTAACTATGCCTGAGCTCTGGCCACCCAGTGTGAAAGATGTTCTGACGAGAAGCGGAAAGCCCAGATTTTCAGAGGCTTCAACCGCCTCCTCAGGAGTTCTTGCAACACTGCTCGGAGGAACCTTCAAGCCTATCTCCCACATGGCTCTTCTAAACAGGTCCCTGTCCTCAGCCATTCTGATGGTTTCAATAGAACACCCCAACACCTTAACCCCGTATTTGTCTAAGACACCTGCCTCGTGCAGACCTATGCCAAGGTTTAGAGCAGTCTGACCTCCGAAGCCAAGCAGAATCCCGTCAACCCTCTCCTTCTCAATTATTCTCGAAACCGATTTAACGGTCAACGGCTCAAGATACACCTTGTCAGCCATCCTTCTGCTCGTCTGAATCGTCGCAACATTCGGATTCACAATCACCGTCTCTATACCCTCCTCCTTCAAAGCCTTCAGAGCCTGACTCCCTGAGTAGTCAAACTCTGCAGCCTGAGCGATAACGATTCCACCGCTTCCTATGACTAGTGCTTTTCTTATGTTGCTCATCCTAGGCATTTGCAACACCTCTTAACCGACAGGCTCCAGGAAAAACCTCTATGTAAGAGAAATGAATACGGATTTCTAGAAACCTGCTTACGCTTATTCTTCCACTTCCTTCTATTGGTTTCGCCACTGAAGTATCTGAGGAGAAGAAAAAGGATTTCACACTATTTAAACGTTTCCAGACGATTTAGAGCATGCTAAATTATTGCTTACCCCTTAAAAGCACGCGTTATCCGATGGTTTTTGTTTCAAGCAACCCACCATTATCCCGCTTCGTTGAAAACAGTCTTCCAGTAAGCGGCTTGAACGTTCAGAAGTATTGCCGGCCTGCTTCCAGCCGGCCTCAAGACTTTCCACTGGTTTCTTTCTCCTCAAGCTCCCTGATGGCCTGTTCGTATTTCTCTTTAAGCTCCCTGAAGGTTTTCTCATCAACCTTCTTCTTCCTATGGGCTTTTTCAAGCTCCTCTATTTCAAACCTTATCCTCTCAATCTCCTCTTGGACCTCGGGTGTTCCGGGTGTTGGAGGCGGCAGGGCAAGTGCCACAAGTTTTTTATCAACAAGGCTCTTCATAAACATGGATAGCGAGACCTCCGCCTCCCTCTCAGTCAGCATGAATTCCTGCTTCATCCACTGGACCATTTCGTTTAGCGGGGTTTTCCCGTCTATTCTCTTCCAAACCTTGCTTCCTATCGCGTCGAGCTTTATCCTAGCTGTTCTCTCAGGCTTTTTAGGATCACCCGTTGGAACCGGGATAAGGATTGTGACTATACCGTCCGCATCCTCCTCGTGCTTCACCCTCGGGTTTACAATAGGTATGCTCCTATACAGTCTTCCCGGCGAAACCCTCGGAGGCTCCTTCTTTTTTCCAAATAGTGGCATCTTTGCCCACCTAGTCCGGCTTAAAC
>JAOAJQ010000159.1 GCA_026414125.1 Thermoproteota archaeon | reverse complement strand
CCGCCTTCAGTCGTTAAAACGATGAAACCGTCCCTCCAGGGATCGTAAATCGCGTTGACAGCGTCCCTAGTCGGCGGTGATGACAATATTTTCCTAATCCTACTCACCGTCATATCTTTTTCAACCTCAGCAAAATAGACCTCCCTAGAGTTAGCATTCCTCCAGCCGGTGAAGAAGAGAAGCCATCCTCCAGTCTCAGGATCGTAAACCATCCTCGGCGTCCCGACGCCGCCACCAATATCCGGAATACTATTCTTATACTGGGAAGGAACTATCAAAGGGTAGACTCTTCCAACCATTGCAATAATTTGAGAAACGTTTGAAAACTATATAAGAGTATTGCTGACGAAAAAACATGTAGCAAGTTAATATATTAAAGGAGTTCTACTATAATCATGAGGCTTGGCCCGCTGGCGAGAAGGCTTGTCAACAAGATTTTGTCAGAAGAAAGAGTTGTAGCAGGACTTATGTCTGGAACAAGTGCTGACGGTGTTGACATAGTAGTCATCAAGGTAAGGGGCTTCGGAAGAGATATTGAGTATAAGGTTCTTCACAGAGAGACTGTTCCATACCCCAACGAGCTAAGGAAGTACATACTAGATTCTATCGAACAGGGCTCCGTTCACGACATATGCCTCTTGAATTATCTTATCTCTGAAGCGTTCTCCGACGCTTTAAAGAAATCTCTAGAAGGTTCGAATATTTCCCTTAAGGATATTGACCTAATTGGGTCACATGGCCAGACATTGCATCACTTTCCAGAATACTATTCCGTAGGAGGTTTTTCAAGCAAGTGTTCTCTTCAACTAGGTTCCGTCCAAGTCATAGCTGAGAGAACAGGTTTAATAACTATTGGAAACTTCAGGGTTAGGGATATTGCTGCCGGAGGACAGGGAGCTCCAATAATAGCATACGTGGATTACTCTCTCCTATCAGACTCCGTGAAGGGAAGGCTTGTACAAAACATTGGGGGAATAGCCAATGTAACAGTACTTCCTGCAAATCCTGAAATCAGGGATGTCTACGCTTTCGACACTGGCCCGGGAAACAGCCTGATAGACTTTACAGTTGGAATGCTTTATCCGGAGTTATCTTATGATCCTAATGGTGAAATCGCTTCGAAAGGATCCTGCGATGAAGAAATTTTAGAAGAGCTTATGGCTCACCAGCATGTCACCAAGCCTCCTCCAAAGACTACTGGGAGAGAAGTTTTCAGCAAGTCTTTCGCAAAGAGGATTATTGAGAAGGGACTTAGCAAAGGCCTGTCTAAGGAGGATTTGGTTGCCACCGTAACAATGTTCACTGTAAGGAGCATAGTTAAAAACTACGACCTCTTTATACTACCTAAAACTAGGGTTGAAGAAGTTATCGTCGGAGGAGGAGGAGTCAAAAATAAAATCCTTATGAAGCATTTGGAAGAAGAATTGAAAAGGAGGGGGCTAAGAATGCTTAAACACGAGGATATTGGGATTGACTCGAAGATTAAGGAGGCCCTCGGAATGGCCATACTGGCCCACACAACCCTGAGCGGGGTTCCCAACAACATACCTGGAGCTACGGGGGCGGAGAGAAGTGTCGTCATGGGAGAGATAGCACTATAGGGAGGATACTAACAGGTTGTGGAAAACAGGTCTAAAGCTCATTATCTTCACGTTCTCCCGGCTTGGGTGAACTCTATTGCTTAAAAGGACTGCGACAATCCTCTGCTCAACATCTATGCATATCGAGGTGCCTGTGAAACCAGTGTGGCAGAAAGCCTTCCCATCCGTAAACAGGTCGCCGAAAGCCTGTGAAACAGCCTTCCTGTAAACCTGCCAGCCCAGCCCGTAGCAGTACTCGTCATCCACCCAAGGCCTCAGCATCGTCATTGCAGTAGCCTTTTTAACAAGACGGTCGCTTCTACCCAAGTATGCTTGCAGCATCTCGTTCCCTATCAGTGCGACCTCCCTGCATGTTGAAAACAACCCGGCGTGACCCGATATGCCTTCTAGAGCCCTAGCATTCTCATCGTGAACAACCCCCCTTAGAGGAAATCCGGTACTAGGATCAATCTCAGTTGACGCAACCTGTTTTTCCGTGAAACCATAGTTTAGAGGATTATAAACAGTTTTCCTCAGACCGAGAGGCTTTGCAACAAGTTTTTCGAAAACACTGTTAATACTTTCACCGGTAATATTTTCTATTAGTGCAGTGAGAACAATATAGCCTAAGTCACTGTAGACAGCCTTCAAACCGGGTGGACAGCTGACGAAGGATCTCGCAGCCTCCTCGAAGAGCTCAATCCTACTTTTCTTCCCAAACTTGTAAAGCGGTGCCCACGCTGGGAGGCCGGCGGAATGCGAGAGCAGCATCCATATTTCAGTCCTGCTTTTAAGCTCTTCGTGGCCCGCGTTAGTCTTAGAATACTCCGGTAAGACTTCCGAAACCTTCTGTTTTAAATGCAGAAGACCCTCTTCTAGAAGTCTGGCGACGATGATCGATGTTGCAAGAGGCTTAGTGAGAGAAGCAAGATCATAAAGCGTCTCTATCGATGTTTCTCTTCTCTCCGGGATCATTTCAGCGTATCCGAAAGCCTCCTCGTAAACAAGCCCGTCATCGAAGTAAACTGCTATGGAGGCTCCTGGAAAGACATTGCCAATAGCATTAACC
>JAOAJQ010000158.1 GCA_026414125.1 Thermoproteota archaeon | reverse complement strand
GGTTTCACGAGTTTCAAAAACTTTATTAGGTTTTACTGTTCAAACCCTATCCATGAAGAAGGGAATAAATCTTTGGAGCGTTGAATGGCCCAGCATTCTGAGGGAGTTAGACAATAGGAATGTTGCCAGAAAGCTTAGAGAAATTGGTTACGATGGGGTTGAACTCGTCTTCGACGACAGTAGTTTCGACCCCACGAGGAGAACGGAGGAGGAGATACTTAAAACGGCTGAGGATTTCAAGTCGGAGAATCTTGAGATACCCAGTGTGGCCACAGGTGTCTTCTGGAAGTATAATCTTGGCTCAAATGATGAAAAGACAAGAAGCAAAGGTATTGAGTATGGCAAGGCTGGTGTTAAAATGGCTAGCATCGTAGGAGCTTCATCAATCCTTGTGGTTCCAGGTGTCGCCTCCCCAGAGATACCTTACGAAGAGCTTTATGCTAACGCTCTAGATTCTGTGAAAAAACTCGCGGAGTTCTCAGAGGATTATGGCGTGACGATAGCTGTTGAAAACGTTTGGAACAAGTTCCTCTACTCTCCCATGGAGTTTAAGAAATTCATTAAGGATGTGGGAATGAGAAACGTGAAAGTGTATCTCGACGTTGCAAACCTAATGGCAATATCTCACCCTGAAAACTGGATACATAGCTTGGGAAGCATAGTGGTAAACGTGCATGCTAAGGATTTTGACACTAATATTGGAAATATCAATGGGTTTAGGAACGTGCTTAAAGGAAACGTGGACTGGAGGAAAGTTATTAAGTTGCTTAAAGCAGCAGGATACGATGGATATCTGACTGTAGAATGTCCGCCAAGTTTTAACCCCTTGTTGAAGTCGCCCACCGTCCAAGATATTCTGAAGAATGCTGAGGAAAACTGTAGGGCGCTCGATGAAATAATGAAAGGATACTGAGGCTTGAAAAGAATACATATAAGGAGGAAGGAGGCATCTAAGCTTATCGAGGACGCTAAAAACCAGAAAATCTCTTTTAAATTGGACAAGCTGGAGTCTGCGGAGATGGTTGAGCTGGAAGACGCTAAAATACTTCTTTTAAACCGAATTCCTGCCTTAATCATTTTCCCAGATGGGAGGATTATCCCGCATCTTCAAGGCCTTGGAAGAATAACGGTCTGCCCGATAGTGGTTGTGGACAAGGGTGCTGTCGAATACGTTGTTAAGGGTGCTGACGTGATGATCCCGGGAGTGGTTAAACACAATAGTTTCAGCGAGGGGAAACCTGTTGCGATTGTTTCAGAAGACTATGTTGCAATAGCAGTAGGAGTGGCTCTTCAAGATTCTGAGAAAATCTTTAAAGAGGGGAAAGGGAAGATCGTTAAAAATCTGCATAAGCCCAATGACAGGTTTTTCATATGACCCTCCAGTTCAACCCAATCCGGAAGCATTAAGGACACGTAACACGCACTTAAAGCTTCTTTCAGACACCGTCGCCTAAACAATAGTTTGAAAGAGGCCTTTAGCCTTTTTCAACGAGTATTTCCTCACCATCCTTAACCTTTTTGAAATCCTCGAGATCACCCTCTATCTTGGCAAAAACGTTCACAGGACTGTAGGCAACTATCTTCCCTTTTCTGGACATGGGAGTGGGGCCAAAGAATATGCAGAGAGCTCTTCCAGGAGGCCAGTAGGCGACATCTCCTTTATCAACCTCTCTACATGAATTCTCCTCCGGTAGGGTAACGGGGATTTCGAAATATATTTCTTCACCCCACGTGTTTGCAAAGCCTTTAAACGGGAGAACCTTAAGAATCCCTTCGACAGTCTTAGGGTTTAACTCAGGCAGAAGAACAGCTCTCCTTACACCTATGGACTTGCTTTTTATGAGGATTGTTCCCGTCAACACAGTATTGAGAATATTAAGGCTGTTTAAAAACTTAGCTAGACAGGGAATAGTGCGTGCTCGAGAAGTATTGTTTCAAAAGTTAGAGCAGTCATTATGATGCTCTTCATTAGAATCGTCAGAGAGGGGCCGACCACGTCCTTAAGCGGGTCTCCGAAAGTATCACCCGTTACTACGGCTGACCGCAGAGCCTCATCATTATTCCCAGACAATTCGAAAAGCTTCTTAGTATTGTCGAAAGCGCCTCCAATTAGGATATACTTAATCCCCAATATGGCACTTGAACCCAGCAGACCTATCAGCATGCCGGCTAAAGCATTAACCCCGAAAAGCAGTCCAAAGCCTAAGAAAACAGCCTCCGCGATTAAAACCGGCAGGATCATCTGCTTCAAAGCATTTAGCGTAGCTATTTCAACGCACTTATCGTAGGCAGGCGCATCCGACCCTGAGAGTATCTTCGGATTCTTTCTAAACTGCTTCCTCACCTCGTCAACCATTACTCGAGTCGTAGAGTTCACCGCACTCATTATGTATGAGGAGAACAGGAACGGTATGGCGATGCCTATTAGAAGACCGGCTGTGTGGAACGGGTTTGTAAGGTCAACTGGTCTTTTGCCAACAACGTAGTAATAGGTCATTAAGGCTATGAAGGCCGTGAAAGTGCCGCTTGCGAGAGCAAACGCCTTCGTGTATGCTTTAGTAGTGTTTCCGATGGCGTCGAGAGCGTCGAACGCTCCATTATTGCCTTCGCCGCACATCTCGTTTATTCCGCCAGCGTTGTCGACTATCGGCCCGAATGCGTCCCAAGCCATCACTGTTCCTATGAG
>JAOAJQ010000157.1 GCA_026414125.1 Thermoproteota archaeon | reverse complement strand
AACCTGCAGGCTACAAGCGTATCCATGGCTGCGTAAAGATTCTGCTGGTATATTACCAAGCCAGCCTTGTTGACTGTTGAAAACCTGTCTATTCTCTTCGGAACCCCCAGTATTTCTAAGCCTATCATGTAGGACCTTAGGTGGCAGCCTCCCCTGTTGCTTGTGGCGAAGGCTAATCCCTGTCCCTTAGCCCCCCGCGGATCGTAGGCGGGCAGCTCCAAGCCTTTAACCTGCATGGCTGCATCCGGATCCCCATATTTCTCAGAGAGCCTACGCGAGCCTTCTGCAAGATCATTCCCGAAACCGTTCCTGTAAGCTGTTTTCTCAATCAGCTCGATGATCTTATCCCCGTCGCCCCATTCTACTTTCTCAGGCGTCAATCCTTTCTCGCTAAGCTCCATCGCGCAGGCTATTGTCACGCCTGTCGAAATAGTGTCCAGCCCAAGATCGTTGCACAAATGGTTTGCCCTCCAGATTGTCTCCAGGTCCCAAAGCAGGCAGCATGAGCCGAGTGCGTAGACAGTCTCGTACTCCGGCCCCTCGCCTTCAACACTGTCTAGACGGGTTCCCCTGCCGCATGCGATTCTGCATCCGAAGCATGCCTTAGGCTTAACTAGCAGCCTCCTGGTTATCTCCTCGCCGGCAATGTTCCTAGCCTCAGGTAGGAAGGCTGCTTGAAAGTTTTTAGCCGGTAGCACGCCAAGCTCGTTCATAAGGTTTACTAAAACAGCCGTCCCAAACCTGGGTAGGGCTTTACTCGTGATAGGGTTCTGGCCGAAAACCCGGTTGCATTCTCCAACTACGAAGAGAAAATTTTCTTTGTCAGCGATTTCAACAGTCTTGACTCCTTTTGCAACGATTGCTTTCAGCTTCTTCGAACCCATTACTGCGCCTACCCCCCCTCTCGCAGCAGACCTGTAGTAGTCGTTCATTATGCCCGCTATTCTCACAAGGTTTTCCCCAGCTGGGCCTATGCAGGCTACCTTGGCTTCCTTCCCAAACTTTTCAGTCAACATGCTCGTGGCTTCAAAAACCCTCATTCCCCAGTATTTTTCCCCGTCTAAAATCTGAATATCCTTATCATCCATGTATATTATGACTGGGTTTTGAGCCGCCCCCCTGATTACGAGCGCGTCGAAACCGCATGCTTTGAACTTTGTTGCGAAAAACCCTCCGGAGTTCGCGTCGAACACTGTGCCTGTCAATGGGGATTTCGTTGACACAGAGAACCTGCCTGACGTCGGTGCAGCCGTTGCCGTAAGTGGGCCGACTGCGAAAACCAGCACATTATCTTTGCTTAAAGGATCAATCTCGGGACCAACATTGTCATAGACGATTTTAGCTCCTATACCTCTTCCTCCAATAAACCTGAGCTTCTCATCCTCATTCCACTCGCGAAGAGTTATCTTTGAACTAGACAAGTCTACCTCAGCGATGGAGCCCATCCAGCCAGCCATGTTAAGGGTCGGGGGAAGCATGTTTTGCAAGTATTTATAAGTATACTGTAGGCAACACTCGGTAAAAACATATAAGCATGAGGAGGGTGAAAGAAAACAGAATGAGGATTCTGGTTAAATATTTCGCCTCCTACAGGGAGGCTGTGGGAAAGTACGAGGAAGAGCTGGAGCTAAAACCTGGCTCAACTATTAGGGAGGTTATTAAAGAGATAGTTTCGAAACACCCTGAGGTTGAGCTTGATAAGGAGGCGATACTTGTCTTAAACCAGAAGATAGTTAAAGATAACCCGGAAGTTAAAGACGGTGATGTTCTAGCTGTTTTTCCACCACTGGGCGGCGGGTGAAGGGTTAAGCCTGCAGATTGATGATGGGCTTTATCCGATAGAGCGTGCTACAATATTGCAATAGGCTTCATGTTTTTATGGAAAGTAAAGTTAAAAAGTAACTGAAAAGAGTGGAAATGGGAAATGAAGTTCTCAGTCCAAGAGAATCTTGTTCCCGGTGCCAACTTAGAGGAGAAGCTGAGTAAACTTGAAAACTATGGTTACGAGGGTATTGAGCTCTGGGGGAGACAGGAGCTCGGCGGAGCTCTAAAGAATGTTTTGGACGCATTATCCACCTCTAGGGTTAAGGTGAGCACTATTTGTTCAGGATACTCGGGAAGCCTACTTTCTCCAAGAAAAGAAGACAGAGAAGCAGCATTAAAAGGCATAATGGAAAGGCTTGAGTGGGCTAGCAGGCTTGGTGCAGTAGGGGTTATAACTGTGCCGGTCTTTGGAGAGGCAACTGTTCCCGACCTTTCTCCTCTTTTCAAAGACAAGTTTGAACTAGAATGGAAGCTGGCTGTCGAAGAATACAGGATTCTCGGGAAGCATGCGAGGGATGTTGGAAGCATAGTGATTGTGGAGCCACTTAACAGGTATGAGACCCACTTCCTAAAGACACTTTCTCAAGCCGTTTCGCTCTGTGAAGAAGTTGGCTTAGAGGAGGTGAGAATAATGGCTGACTATTTCCACATGAGTATTGAGGAGGTTGATATCGGGTCGAGTTTAAAGAAACATCTCGACAGGATTGTTCACGTGCATCTTGCTGACAGTAACAGGTTGACACCCGGAAGAGGACATACTGATTTCAGATCTTTGAGGGTTTTGAGAGAAGGAGGTTACAAGTATTATCTTGCGCTAGAGTGCGGCATACCTGGCGAGCCTGAGGAGGAGTTAAGAAGGACACTGAGCTTCCTTAAAT
>JAOAJQ010000156.1 GCA_026414125.1 Thermoproteota archaeon | reverse complement strand
GATTACCCCAAGCCTTTCGTGAATCCCAATGCTGGAAAGCCGTTCTTGAATCGCTGGCGACATGCTAATGATCTTCCGTATGCTTTCATCACTAATCTCCAGGATTCTGTAATGATTCTGCCTTTTTTCCACAACAGTATGCCTGTGGCTGCAAAACGGCTTAAGCTCAAGCACCGTGTTCAACTAGATTCTACCCATTAGTTCTTCAAGTGTTCCGCCGCACGCCCTCTGAAGACTCCAGCCCTCGTCTACGCTCAGCCTCCTCACGTAAACATACTCTTTCCCGTAATACCTGTTGGAGGGATGGCTGCGCATAATGTCTCCAGGATAAAATACTTCAAGCCAAGATGTTGTGAAAGGATTAAACATTCCGACAATACCCTCAGCATTCTCCTCCCTGACTAACTCGAAGGTTTTGGGGTTTAGAATGAAAACTTCTGAAAGTGGATGCGGTATCTTATCCATTTCTCCAAACTTGTCCAGCATAGCGGTTAATGTTTCAGTCATCCCGTAAACATCCATGAAGGGAACAGCCTGAGCACTCCCATCCTGCCCGCGTGAAACAAAATGTTTCCTAGAAAACTCCACGATCTTATCGTAAGGCGGCAGGTCAAAACCCTTACTCCCACCACCGGTTACAATGACGCCTCCTCTTCCAAGGTTTACAGGAAGGATTTTAAGCAACCTGTAGATTAGCCTCTGAACCATGCTCGTATCTTCAAACTTTTTAGACAGTAAATAGACGCCGGCGGGTGCGGTGAAGAGGAGTTTCGGCTCTTCCCTGCTTCTCAGGAAACGGAGAACATTCTCCTTGTTTGGTACAAGTTTCTGCCAAGGCTTACCATCTGTAGTTCCTTCAACCAAGTTCATACCATAGAGAAGAGGTATCTTCTTCGATTCTAAAGTAAGATGCACGAAAGCAACGAAGTTAAGCCTGTGCCTGAGTTCAGGGGCAGCCATAAAAAGCGCGATTCCCTTCTCGCTTTCAACCTCCTTTCCATAAACGTATTCGAAAAGAAAGGTATTCCCCCTTATCATTATCGCTAAGTCGAGGGGGCTTCTGTAGACCTTTACAGGATTAGGATTTGTAGTGCCGCTTGACATGAAATACTCTCCATTTTCCTCCACATCTTTGATTAGAAATTGCTTATGGCCTTCACCCCTTAGAATATCTGATGGGATTGCAAGCTTTGCTAAATCCTCTAGCTCAGCATCCTTGGGGCTGATTTCAAGCCTCTCGAAAAGCTCAGTGTAATAATCACTATGCCTTGAAAAATAGTTTAACGCGTCTCTAAAAAGGCTCTTTCGCAATTCTCTGAGATAGTCTGGAGACTTTGAGAAAAGGCTCTTATCATTCATCAAACCCCATATTCTTTCAACATAAGGATCCTTTAAAAGTCTGCTTTTAGAAGCGGTTTCAAATATTTCTGAGGAATTCATAACAGTACGATTCAGAGCTTAACATGGTATATAAACCTGATGCTTATGCTAATGTGAGGTTCACCAAATGTCGAAAACCCTATAGCCACAATCCTTTTATAAACAATTGACTTGGCTTAGAAAGAGTTTTTTAATTCTGTAAAACAGTTTTAGTTTCAAAACCGTAAACCTTAAATCTCCACCGACTTAACAATCGGGGGAGCCTTTGCTGAAAATAGTTGAGACAGAACAACCCGATAAGTATACAATGGTCATTAGCATAATCTACGGTGACGAGGAGATCGCTAGCGGTAAAGTTTACCTTGCTGACGAACAGGAGGCAAAAATATTCAGGCAGAAGCTTAAGAAGAAGGTGAAAGAAGGCGACCCTTACTCTGTGAAGATAACCTTTAAGAGCGAGGAGTTGGCGCGAAAACACATGGAGGAAACTAGACGCATCGTCTCAGAAAAATACAGCCAAGTTGATGCTAAACACATATTCTTACTGGTTGAAAGAAATGGAAGGCTGGAGAAGGTATCAGGGTGAGAGAGAAATGGATATTGGGAAGAAATGTTTGATCATGGCTATTGCAGGCGTGATACTTGCATCTGTTTCATCACCCTTCGTAGTCAACATGCTTTTCAATGGGAAACCCATCACCGTGTTTACTCCCAAGGAGGTTTCAATACCGTTTCCACCGCAGGAGTATGGACCAGTCTCAAAGGTTATAACTGGCATGGAGAAGATAATGGGCCCGGTTAGCTTAAACCCTGGAAAATGGGAAAAGTACAAGGTCAGTCTTAACATTGTGACTAATGACACGGTTAACGTGCTGATATTTTGCTTGAACAGCTCTGATATTATTCAAAAAACCTTCAACGCTGGAAACCATACGGATGACATTATGATAACTGCTAACGGCACATACGTGTTAAACGCGAGCACCCCTGATAATAGTGCTATTGAAGCAACATTCAAAATAACTGAGTCAAGGTTCCTTAGAGTCACTGAATGGGAGGAACAGGTTGACATTTTGAGAACAGTGGGACCCTCCGTAGGCTTCATAGCTGGGTTTGCCATTCTTGTATATTCATTGGTCAGGCTTAAAAGAGAGGCTGAAACGGCTCGACCTGGAGCAGCCGGAGAGACTTTTGAAACGGGATATGTGGAAGTAGAGGAAGACTAGACGGGCTAAGAAAATGGATAAGAGGGTTAAAGAAACTTTAAACGTGTTCCTGACGACTATAATACTTCCAGTGGCAATAATAGCGGTGTCAATATCTCTTTTAAAC
>JAOAJQ010000155.1 GCA_026414125.1 Thermoproteota archaeon | reverse complement strand
AATCCCTAGGATAGTCTAGCATACCTGTGCTCCTATACCAAGAGTCATAATCCGAGCTTGAAATTCTGTACGTATTGTAAACGTCTATTATGCTCCACATAAGGTTTTTAATGAATCTTACCTGCGGCTTAAGCCAAGAAGGTATTGGCCTACCCCATGAAGGATATAGTGATTTAAGCACGCTAATAACATAGTTATCACTATCCAAGGACTCTTCAAACATGTAGCCTTGAATGCTGCCGTCTGCAACGTTCACCAAGATTATGGAGAAAAGCCTTCTTAAGCAGCCCCCGTTTTCCACGCCATACTTCTCCGTGGCAGCATACTCAGTGTAAACAGGCTTCTCAATAAAAGTTGAGAAAGCGAGGTAAAGATTCCCATCCGGGTCTACAACCGGATATGGCGCTGGCACACCCGTCCTAGGGTCGGTTTCAACGACCAGAAGCGGTGCTTTTATCGCTGAAACCCTTTCATAAGCGTCTCTAGTGATCAAAGCGTTTAAAGTATCCCCATAGCCTCCTGAGGCTATGTCGAGCCTTCCTTTAAGAAGGAAGTAGGCCGCACGAACCCATCCTGAGAAAACATAGTCCGGCGATCCGGTGTAGTTCACAGTCCCAGCTTCCCTCCATTTGCCCGTGTTGACGAACACTATCTCCCTTTCTCTGAAAAGCCCTCCTAAACCGTAGTATAGGGGAGGAGCGTTAATCATTCCGAGGGCCTGGCTTAAAGGAACAGTCCTCCCGGTTGTAGCGTCGAAAGCCAGGATAACCTCGCTGTGAGTATATATGAATGATTCAGCAGTCTCAACATCGGTTGCCTCCACCATCACGGGGGCTGTGAAAACAACCCAGTATAAACGGCCGTCTTTAAAATATATCATTGAGGGTTCGCTTCCAGTAATCCACGGTATTCCTCTTCTTGAGAGCTCGTAGCTGGTTCTTGAAGATATGAAATCATGGCTAGTCAGCCTAATCTTCTCAAGATCGCTGAGGCTCCCTGGGGATCGTGTTGTTTCAGAAACCTCGTTTAAACCGTTGAGAAGCTTTACGAGCTCTATGTGAGGCTTAATCCTTGGGTTAAACTCGTAGGAAATCTTGTTAGCATCCCATCCTCCTAGAGTCCTGTAATATGCTTGGGGCAGTGCATACCCTAGCATGGCTATTACGATCGCTAAGATAAGCAGAATATTCTTCACCATAGCTGCCTTCTTAAAACTCACTGTTTCCAGGAGAATTTGGAGAATCACCAGCATGACTGATATGGTTAGTGCAAGCCTGAATATTGGGCTCGTCACATCGTAAGTCAAGGAGGGATACCAGAACAGGAAGAACCCTATGAAGACAGCTGAGACTATTAACCGGAGGAACGAGAAGACTGTTCTCGTCAACTCTAACACTGTTAAGTCGCCATGAGGCCACGCCGAAGCCTTTTTCATTGGAATGACTATGCGCTGGAAACTATTTACAGCCAGGCTTATGAAAACTATTGCCGTGGAAAACACGTAAAGTATTTTCATAAGCTCGATGAAGTCGAAAACCGGCATCATACCGTAGAGCTCCTCGCCGGAGAAAGAGATGGGTCCAAAGTATACTTTCCAGAGCCAGTTAAGATAGGATTGTAGAAAGCTGCCCGCCTTATTCAGCAGAAGGATTTGAATAGCTATTTGCGAGCCTACGGCCGAGAAGAATACGAATGCCAACAGAACGCTTGGAAACAGTATTAAGGTCGCAGTCTTAAACCTTCTTTTTAAGACTGAGTGCCAGAGGAACGGGTTTAACACGGCGATTCCTATCAGGACTCCGAGCGTGGCGAAAAGACTGCCGTTTAAAAACATGATGTTGAGATAACTCACTCCCGATTTTACACTATACATATTGTCATAAACACTCATCGTGAAGAGCCATGCGGAGAAGCCGAGGTAAACTAGAAAAACAGCTAGCACTATTCCTGCAACCTTCTTCAAAAAACTCCAGTAATCCCTACCGCTTGAAACCTTTATTTCACCCATCACATCCGCCTCACCCAGCAAACTTTTAAGCTTATCTTAGGGAAGCTTTTTTGAGAAAGCACTTAAGGTTTTTAACCCTCCAACCCGACGATGACGCAGTCTTGAGCAGAATACTCGGTAAGGTTCCTCCGAAAATACTTGAGAGAATAGTGTTCTCAAACCTCGGTGCCACCAACAGGAGAGTTATTGTCGGCCCAGGCATAGGCGTTGACAACAGCGTGATATCTTTAGATGGTGTTAAGATAATTGTTTCAAGCGACCCTGTTACGGGAGCTAGGGAGAACCTGGGTAGGATTGGCGTCGACGTTTCAACCAACGACGTGGCCCTCACAGGCGCGAAGCCAGAGTTCCTTCTAGTCGTGCTTATACTTCCTCATGCAACCAGCTATAAAGAAGTTAGGAGGATAATGAGGCAGGCCAGCAGTGAAGCCAAGAGGCTTGGGGTCGCTATAGTTGGAGGGCACACGGAGTATTCGAGCATCGTTGAAAACCCTGTGTTCGTGGGTACGGCAATAGGGTGGACCAGGCGTAGAAGAATCATCACTTCTAGCGGTGCTAAGTCTGGTGAAAACATCGTGATGGTTGGGGAGGCTGGTGTTGAAGGAACCTCCATACTTGCTTCCGACCTTTGGGGGAAACTGGTGAAGAAAGGAGTTCAGCCATCAGTCTTAAAAAGGGCGAGAAGGCTTGTTGAAAACCTGAGCATAGTTGAGCCCGCGCTGGTTTCCGCGAAGTATGTTTCAGC
>JAOAJQ010000154.1 GCA_026414125.1 Thermoproteota archaeon | reverse complement strand
CATGTAAACATCGTAAGTCCCCTCCTCGATGAGAACCGGATTGAGGCTTGCAACAGCTATTTCCCCCGCCTTCCTTCCTGCTTCATAAGGTTTGAAGCCTTCTAGGCTTGTTGAGCATGAGACCCATTGCCCTGTCGCCTCCGGGCTGGCGAACGCGCGGTGGTTGAGCGTGAGGGATGCGAACTCTTCTTGAAGGTTTAAGCCGGTTGACGATGCAAGTTTCTCAACCATGTGGCTTGAGTAAAGGATTCCCGCGCTTCTCGCCGCGCCAGCCTCCCTACTCGCCTTAACGGCTTCAGAAACATTGGAGACCAGCTGCTCGTCAAGCTGTCCAATCCTCTTCTCCACTCTTTTTCCAATCCTATAGTTAAAGACTCCTTTTGGAAGAGGTGCGTAGAAAGGCGTTGGAGGAGTGTTCTTAGTAAGAGTTATGACGTCGTCGACAATCTTCTCGAGAAAACCTTCTAACACGTTTTCAAAACTCCCTATGAAACACCTTTCTTTAATGCTGCTGTATATCGTCAGGGTACTGATGTTCTCTGAAAGAGCCACAGTAGGCTCGTTGTTAGCATACCTCACGGAGCTTTCCTCAGTTTCGTACAGGATCACTATTGCCTCGTCGACTCCCCTGTCAGTAAGCATTTTCAAAGCCTTCTCATGCAGCTCAACCATTTTTTAACCAACCCCCCTGATCATGATGTTTCTCATCCTAAGGCTCGGCCCACCCATGTATACTGGCATGCCCTGCATCGGGTCTCCCTTGCCGCAGGTCGCCGCGACGAAATCCAAATCCTTCCCAACAGCATCTACGCTTGAGAAAAGCTTCTCAGTAGTTATCTCTATCACAGGGCTTCTTACAGGCGTAGTTATCCTGCCGTCTTCAATCATGTATGCTTCCAGCCCCACATACCTTTGATTCCACCGCTTGTCATCAATATTCCACTCCATGAAGCTCTTCACGTAAACACCCTTAGCGACGTCGCTTAAAAGCTCTTCAAGACTATGGTCGCCTGGATGTATGAAGGTGTTGGACATTCTAACGATCGGCTCCACGCTGTATCTTGAAGCCCTAGCGGAACCATTACTCTTAACACCAAGCCTCGCAGCCGTCTCCCTGTTCAGAAGGAACTCGCATATTTTACCCTCTTTGATTAAGTATTTTCTCCTGCCTCTAACACCCTCGTCGTCGAAAAGATAGAAACCGTATGACCTGGGTATAGTTGGATCGTCAACCACGCTAACCACTTCGCTTCCTATTGGCCTATTCAAGTCATCTGCTTTTAAGTATGATTCACCAGCCTGAGCCCCTTCCCTTCCAAGTATCCTGTCTGCTTCACCAGGATGTCCCGAGGCCTCATGGGAAATTATTCCTGCGACCTCGCTACCGACCACAACATCCATAACTCCCTCCGGAGTCTTAGTGGACTCTGTAAGCATCTTGTGAAGGGTCTTGACCTCAGCACCAAGCTTCTCTTCAAGCCTCCAAGACTCCACGACCTCCATGCCGCCTGAACCTCCGAATTGCAAGGTTCTCTGTATAACTCCCTTAGATGGGTCGGTCACGGTTATTAGAGCGAAAAAAGAGGGTCTTGGAATCACTGCTGAGACCAGGGCACCTTCCGTATTCGCGTAAACCCTCTCAGTCCTGCTCTCAGAATACCCCAGGTATCTTGAGGAGACATTAACTCCCTGGCTTATCGCCGTCTCATCTAGGTTTTTCAGGAAATCGATCTTGCTGCTTAAAGACCAGTCTTCAAGCTTCTTTTTCTCAGAGACCCTCCAGTCAACGGAGTAAGCCTCCTCCTCCGAGAAACATATCCGGCTTGTCTTCAAGTATGAGGATGCTCGTGCCATTTTAACCGCTTTATCCACAAGTCTGGTGATAGTTTCCGGTTTGAGTGTGTTGGTGGAGGCGAAGCCAAGCCCCCCGTTAACCAGAACCCTAATCCCCATTCCCACTTCGTAGCT
The DNA here is from genome assembly GCA_026414125.1 of Thermoproteota archaeon. Classification (GTDB taxonomy): domain Archaea; phylum Thermoproteota; class EX4484-205; order EX4484-205; family JAAOZP01; genus JAAOZP01. The sequence continues at coordinate 811 of JAOAJQ010000154.1, read as the reverse complement.
CGCCATAACACCCTCAACCCCTCCATTCCTCAGGGATACTCCGCTATGGGAATCGCTATGGAACCTGGTTTCAGCGTAGGAGGCGCCTGCTGCAACAGCATAGCCAAGGATCTTTTTCGAGAGTTCAACAATATCGTTCATTTTCTCCATTTCTAGATATGACAAAGAGGCTTATAAACCTCTCTCAAACCTCTGGGAAAAAATTAATCTAGGACTTAAAGCCAAATATTATTGCAAGGTTTGACGGAAGGTTTGAGGAAGGTTCTTTCGGAAATTCAGGGCTCCCTATCTCCCATAAATGTTTCTATGAAAAAGTGTATTGATGATGGTTTGAACATGAATCTTGATGATATGGATAGTCTAGGTGACAGGCTTATTCTTTTGGCGGAATGCTTCAGAGACTCACTTAAAGAGCTGAAACACACGATACTGGTTTTCACGATTATGGATGCTGGTTTAAGCGTCAGACATAAGGTGAAAGAGCTGAAGGCAAGGACCCTACTGGCGGATGATACTGTCTTCTTCACCGAGATATATTTGGTGATGAAGCTTATTGAAGACACAATTGCTTCCGGAGAGTATTTCGAGGAGCTAGCTAAAATATATCAGAAGAGGCTCAGTGAAGATCTCCGCACTCGCACATAGCATCATGTATAAGAGAATCCATCAGGTCTAACCCGGCTCCCGATATGGCTGAAACCAGAACCGTCCTCTGCCTTCTAAGAAATGGATGAACTATCTTAGAGTGTTCCAGCACGTATTCCTGGAGGAGGCCAGCCTCTTCTTCAACAATCCTCCTCTCCAAGTACTC
>JAOAJQ010000153.1 GCA_026414125.1 Thermoproteota archaeon | reverse complement strand
CCTTAAGACGGATACGCTGACATCCTCCACAGTATAGCCTTCAACATCCTTGTGGAAAAGATTATCCATCCTACAGTAGACGCTCCGAGGCTCTCCAGCCATAAACCTTGAAAGATCGTACAGGTGTATGATTTGCTCAACAACCTGGCCGCCGCTCTTAGACTTATCCCTCCACCAAGGCGAGTGCAGAGAATTACAGTAATACTTCGCTAAAAACAGGCCGACCGGCCCTGCTTCACCCCGTTCAACCATCTTCATGAAATGTTCGACAGCAGCCCCAAACCTCAGCTGGAACCCCACTTGCGTCTTTATACCGTGCCTCCTAGCCGCGTCAACCATGCTTCTCGCCTTCTCCATATCTAGAGCTATAGGCTTTTCGATGAAAACGTGAACACCATTTTCAGCAGCAATCTCAACCTCGTTTGAATGCGCGAACGGGGGCAGACAGACGTAGACAGCGTCAAGCCTCTCCCTCTCAAGCATTCTAGTGAAATCAGTGTAAACTGCAGCACTACCCTTTGCATACTTTGCGTTGAACTCCCTAGCCTTATCCTCAATGATGTCGCAGAAGGAAACCAGTTGAACATCTTTCATGTTTGAGAGAACCTGCATGTGTACATTCGCAATCCCTCCGCAACCTATTAAACCAATCCTGAGGACCATGGCTCAAGCCGATTTTGTGAAAGTTAATAAACTTAACTTGAGGGAAAAACCTCTCGAGAGCGCCAGCTAACGGTACCAGTTTAAACTGTTCTCAACATAGGCAATCATGCTGTTGAAGAAACCCTTTGCTTCACTGCTTAAACCCGTTTCAGCAATAAGCCTCCTAGCCTCCTCAGCATGCATCTTAGAGGCTTTCTTAGCTTTTTCCAGACCTCCGCTAAGCCTGACAAGGCTCCTGATCTTTTCAACCTCCTCCCTGCTGAGGCTCATCCTCCCGCGGAGGCTTTTTAAAAAGAAGAATACTTCAGAATCAGGCGAGCCTAGAGCATAGATTATGTGGAGAGGCTTCTTACCGAGCCTTATGTCTCCACATGCGGGTCTACCGTAATCCTCCTCAGAGGCGTAAGTGTCGATTATATCATCCTGAATGTCGAAAGCATAACCTATGTTTACAGCCGCCTCTCTGAGAAGCCTTAGGTCCTTTTCAGAAGCATCCCCAAGAACTCCTCCAGTAAGCATCGTGACCTTAAAGAGAGATGCTGCCCTCTTAGAAGCCATGACATGCCACTCTTCAGCATCCACATCCCTGTATTCAAAGAGAAGATCAAGCATCTGGCTCTCGTTAACCTCTCTATACCCTTCTGAAAGCAGGAGCAAAGTCTCAGCAATCTTCTCCCTGGGGAATCCCGAGTCAATTACTGTTTGAACAGCCAGAGAGTAAGCTATGTTTCCGAGGAAAACAGCCACTCCATCTCCAAGCCTTTCATCAAACAAGTCTGTGAAAATCCTGTGGATGGTTTTACCTCCCCTTCTGGTTTCCTCCTTGTCAATAAGATCATCGTGAATCAGGATGCTCTGCCGATAGATCTCAATACCGGCGCAGACGTTAAGTATTTTCTCGTCAATCGTGCCGACATAACCTTTGTACGTGGCTAGAGTGCTACAGGAGGCCAGCCTCTTACCCTTTCGAAGAGTAAACTCACTTAGGAAGCTGTAAGCATCCTTTACAAACGGATGGTAGTCCTCAGCCTCCTTAATGGTTTTCGAGAGGGTTTCTCCAACTTTTTCCTCAACCATCATGCTATACTCTTTGAGAACCGTCTCCCAATCCATCCTGGTGGAATGATGACTATGGACTCATAAACATTAGGGTTAAACCTCTAAACCCTGAGGCTTAAAAAATCATATAAATGGCCGAATAAACCCATATCAGGATGGTTAAGCACGCTGAACGCGACGAGCCGATTAAAATTGGCATACTCAGAATTCTAAGCGAGAGCAGTGAGCCGGTGGGGTCTACAACGATAACCAGGGAGCTCGTTAAAAGAGGCTTCTTCATCAACGAGAGAACAGTGAGAAACTATTTAAAGGCTCTTGAAGACAAGGGCCTCGTACTTAGCCACGGTAAGAACGGGCGTTCAATAACCGAAGCTGGACTCCAAGAGTTAATCGGGTCGCTGACTTATCAACGTTTAGACTTCGTGCTTACACGCTACCTTTCACTCGCATACTCCGTAACCTTCACGCCCAGGTCAAACAGGGGCAAGGTTGTCGCAAACGTAACTCTCATAGACAAGCATCATGTGGATAAGGCTCTTGAAATCTTGCGGAGCCTTAACGACGCCAAGCTGCTTCTAGCACCCTACTTTAAAATAATAGACGAGGACGAGTCGTACGAGAATATTTCTGTAGACAAGGGTAGGACAGCCCTTCTAACAGTATGCAACCTGACTGTCGACGGCATTCTCATAAGATCAGGAATACCCCTGATCCTGAAGTACGGTGGGATATTACAGTTCGTGAACAGGAAGCCCGTGAGATTCGTGGAGCTAATGTCTTACGAGGGCACAACCGTGCCTCCTCTCGAAGTCTTCACCTATAGGAATATGACTTCAATAATGGGCTTTTTGAAAACCGGAACCGGCTTGATACCTGCAAACTATAGGGAGATACCGAGGGAGGCGCGGGACAAGGTTGAGTCAATACTTTCAGACTTATCGTCAATAGGATGGAGCATTCTTTCAGTAGTAGGCCTCCCCGAGGAGCCTATCCTAGGAATACCCGCGGGAGCCGGCAGGCGGGGCGTTTCCATAATAAGAGGAGTAACCCCTACTGCTGCCTTGAGAGAAACAAAC
>JAOAJQ010000152.1 GCA_026414125.1 Thermoproteota archaeon | reverse complement strand
CCCCTTCGACATCCTGAGCTTTTCGACAGGCTGGGAATAGAAGCCCCCAAGGGTATTCTTCTATATGGTCCTCCCGGCACAGGCAAGACTCTCCTTGCGAAAGCTGTGGCAAACGAGACTAACGCACACTTCATAAGTATAAGTGGGCCTGAGATAATGAGCAAGTATTACGGTGAAAGCGAGCAGAGGCTGAGGGAAATATTTAAGGAGGCTGAGGAGAACTCTCCGAGCATAGTTTTCATAGATGAGCTTGACTCCATAGCGCCTAAGAGGGAGGATGTTACTGGAGAGGTTGAGAAAAGGGTTGTAGCCCAACTTCTCTCACTTATGGACGGTCTGCAGACACGTGGAAAAGTCGTCGTAATAGGCTGTACGAACAGGGTTAACGCAATAGACCCTGCCTTGCGCAGACCGGGGAGGTTCGACAGGGAGATAGAGATAGGAGTACCCGACAAGAAAGCGAGGCTGGAAATACTTCAGATCCACATAAGAGGCATGCCGCTCTCGGAAGATGTTGATCTTAAGAGGCTGGCTGAGCTAACACCCGGCTTCGTCGGTGCTGATCTCGCCGCCCTAGCTAAGGAGGCCGCGTTAAGATGCTTGAGGGAAGTCCTTCCCGAGATAGATCTTGAAACCGAAGTAATCCCGATAGAGGTTCTAAGCAAGCTTGTTGTTAGGATGAAGCATTTCATGGATGCTTTGAAGGAGATAGAGCCATCCGCGTTGAGGGAGATAATGGTTGAGAGTCCGAACGTGCATTGGGACGATATCGGTGGTCTGGAAGACGTTAAGAGGGAACTCATAACTTCGATAGAATGGCCACTAAGGTTTCCAGAGCTTTTCAAAAAGCTTAACATAAGACAGCCGAAGGGTATTCTTCTATATGGTCCTCCCGGCACAGGCAAGACTCTCCTTGCGAAAGCCTTAGCGACTGAGAGCGAGGCCAACTTCATAAGCATTAAGGGTCCGGAACTGCTTTCAAAATGGGTCGGCGAGTCTGAAAGGGGAATCAGAGAAGTCTTCAGGAAGGCTAGGCAGGTTGCCCCCTGCATAATCTTTTTCGACGAAATTGATTCAATCGCGCCCCTAAGAGGTAGGGATGTGAGCAGCGACGTTACTGAGAGGGTTGTCAGCCAGCTTCTAACCGAGATGGATGGGCTGCAGGATCTTAGAGGGGTCATAGTCATAGGTGCGACTAACAGGCCCGACATAATTGACCCCGCCTTGCTCAGGGCTGGAAGGTTCGACAAGCTTATTGGCTTAAGCTGGCCTGATAAGGAGACGCGTAAGAAAATATTCCAGATACATTTAAGGGGGAAGCCTATTGCTCCAGACGTGAACATCGACGAGCTGGCTTCGATGACTGAAGGATTCTCTGGAGCGGACATAGCTCAGTCTTGCAACGACGCTGGCCTTATAGCGATAAAAGAGCTGTTGGAGATGACGAGCGACGAGGAGAAGGTTATGAGGATGACTGAGAAACTCGTCATTCAGAAGAGGCACCTGATGGAGGCAATAACTAAGATAAACATTCCGTCTCCAGAGGAACGCAGGGCCTACGAGCTCATGATGTCGAAGTTCGCCGGAACAGCGAAATCGACAATAATGGCTTCGCCAACACTTGTTTAAACAAGTTTAGAGGAGAAAACATTTATTTATTTCAGTCGTAGAGACTAGTCGAGCAAGCCATGTGCGCGAGCGTAAGGTACAGGCCTCCTGAAACAGCTGAAATAGGTATTTTCGGGGGAACAGGCAACTATGATCCTTCTTATCTCCAAGACGCTAAACAGTTTAAAGTCTACACTCCCTACGGGCCACCTTCAGACCTTGTAACAGTAGGGTGGGTTAAGGACAGGAAGGTCGCCTTCCTCCCTAGGCACGGCCGACACCATACAATACCGCCTTACAAGGTTAACTACAGAGCCAACGTCTGGGCTTTCAAAACACTGGGTGTAACCAGGATAATAAGCCCTGCAGCTGTCGGGAGTCTTCAGCCGGAGTTCATAAAACCCTACGAGTTCGTCGTGGTAGACCAGTTTTTCGACAGGACGACGAACAGGAGGAGCCTCTCTTTCTACGAGGGCGGTGTCGTTGGACACGTGCCTTTTAGCGACCCGGTTTGCCCTGAGCTGAGAAGGATATTCTTGGACTCAGGTAGGAAGGTGCTTCCCAGCGTGAAGATTCATCCGACGCCAGAGGAGGAGGCTGAGGGGAAATCGTTCACCTACGTAACTATTGAGGGCCCAAGATTCTCAACAAGGGCTGAATCGCTCTTCTACAAGAGCCTAGGGTTCTCGGTCGTAGGCATGACAGCCGTGTCTGAAGCATACTTGGCTAGGGAGGCTGAGATATGTTTTCTCAGCATAGCGTTAATCACGGACACGGATGTATACGGCTTAATGCCGGTTACAGCTGAAAGAGTTGCTAAAAGCATGAGGGAGAATGTTGCAAACGTCAATAAGCTTATCTACGAGACAATTCCCATTATACCTAGAGAAAGGAAGTGTGGTTGTGGTACTGTGCTAGATGTTTCACTCTACTGAGAGGGATGAGGATTCCCATAGCTTTGAGGAGGGCTAAGGAGACGGGGGAAATGGATCCGAGTGTCTAAACGCCTGCCGAAAACAATAATCGGATTCGACCCTGGGACCACGGCGGGGCTGGCTGTAATCAACCTAAGCGGGGAGCTGCTTCTCCTAAAGAGCCTTAGACACTGGAACAGGAGCAGCATAATTCTTGAAGCTTTAAGCGTCGGGGATCCTATTCTGATCGCTACTGACAGGGCTGAGGCTCCTAGAGC
>JAOAJQ010000151.1 GCA_026414125.1 Thermoproteota archaeon | reverse complement strand
CCGTAGGGGAGGCTTTGAACCGTACCTATAAGGGTTTGAAACTGTCCCGGAGGCTGGCAAGCCTCCGGCGACACGAGCCTTTGAACCGTACCTATAAGGGTTTGAAACTCTATGAGGTCGGCGTATGCCCGGCATACGCCGGCATCTTTGAACCGTACCTATAAGGGTTTGAAACTGGGGTCTACCTTGACCCTGTACCCCCATGGTGCCACACTTTGAACCGTACCTATAAGGGTTTGAAACGCGGCCGCGGCCGGGTCCAGCGCTTCCACCATATCGGCTTTGAACCGTACCTATAAGGGTTTGAAACTGGGGTCTACCTTGACCCTGTACCCCCATGGTGCCATGTCTTTGAACCGTACCTATAAGGGTTTGAAACTGGGGTCCAACTGCTGACCCTGCACCTTCATGGTGCCACGCTTTGAACCGTACCTATAAGGGTTTGAAACCATCTCCAGCAGGGTACCATCCGGCAATTCCACCACATCTTTGAACCGTACCTATAAGGGTTTGAAACAGGGCATCCAGCACCTGGGCAGGCGGAAGGAGGGTGGTCTTTGAACCGTACCTATAAGGGTTTGAAACTCAAAGTGGACGACCAGGCAATAGCAAACAAGCTGGGGCTTTGAACCGTACCTATAAGGGTTTGAAACGAAGACGGTACCCTGATGGAGGTCTACACCCAGGGCGACTTTGAACCGTACCTATAAGGGTTTGAAACGAACGCGCCTTGCAACGGCAATATGGCCCCGTGGTGCGCTTTGAACCGTACCTATAAGGGTTTGAAACTGATGGGGCGGTAGTGGTGAAGTGGGAACGGGAGTGGGCTTTGAACCGTACCTATAAGGGTTTGAAACTCCCCTCAACCTCAACCGCAACCCCAGCCCCAGCCCGCCTTTGAACCGTACCTATAAGGGTTTGAAACGGCTAGGGCGGCCCATAGGCTAGGGGGCGGGCTCAGCTTTGAACCGTACCTATAAGGGTTTGAAACACTGCCGCCCCCGGGTCCATGTTTTCTATGAGGTCGGCATCTTTGAACCGTACCTATAAGGGTTTGAAACGGGCTGTGGGCCTCATCCTGCGGCACTGGGAAGGCATCCTTTGAACCGTACCTATAAGGGTTTGAAACGCGGGCCTGGGCAGCCGCCTCTAGCATGGCCCGCTCTTCTTTGAACCGTACCTATAAGGGTTTGAAACGCCGCCATAGGTACTCTCGCCGTGGTGGCCGGGGTGCTGGCTTTGAACCGTACCTATAAGGGTTTGAAACCACCGCCGCCGTGCCCGTAAACATGATTGGGATGTGGAAGCTTTGAACCGTACCTATAAGGGTTTGAAACCTGGGCCGCCCGGGGCAAGGGGAGGTACCTGAGCCCCCGCTTTGAACCGTACCTATAAGGGTTTGAAACTAGCATGCCTTCCCCACCATGTCAAGCATCCCGGACCCTTTGAACCGTACCTATAAGGGTTTGAAACGAAAACCTCATAAAAGCTTCCAACGAGGCGGGAAGCGTCTTTGAACCGTACCTATAAGGGTTTGAAACGCGGCCCGGGTGGGCTAAGCAGGGGCCGGATTTGGGTTCCTTTGAACCGTACCTATAAGGGTTTGAAACCTACTATGGGGGTACCCGGGGTGGTCTGCACCCCAGCTTTGAACCGTACCTATAAGGGTTTGAAACACCCTGCACCTTCAGGGTATCGCACCCCCCGCACCCCGCTTTGAACCGTACCTATAAGGGTTTGAAACCTAAGCTTTTTTAGTGGGTCGTGCCCCCTGATGGGGCTTTGAACCGTACCTATAAGGGTTTGAAACACAATCTCCCCCTTGGGGCGGGCGAAAAGTTTTAGCAGCTTTGAACCGTACCTATAAGGGTTTGAAACCAGAGAGCCTGGGAGTCGGACCTCTTCGTTCTGGTTCGCCCCTTTGAACCGTACCTATAAGGGTTTGAAACGTGGCCGTAGGGGTTTTCGGCGACGGGTCCGGCACAAACTTTGAACCGTACCTATAAGGGTTTGAAACGAGGTAGCCCATATCCTCAGCGAACTGAAGAAGGGCGTCTTTGAACCGTACCTATAAGGGTTTGAAACGATGATGTAGCGGGTCCAACCCCTGGGGGGGGCAATCTTTGAACCGTACCTATAAGGGTTTGAAACCTGATTGTACCGGATAACGTCCCCCAGCCCGCCCACCTTTGAACCGTACCTATAAGGGTTTGAAAGGCGGCATCCAAGAGTCCGTCCAGAGCCCTGAGGTCCTCCTTTGAACCGTACCTATAAGGGTTTGAAACATATACCGGGCGGCCGTGGTGACCATGTCCTTACCGCTTTGAACCGTACCTATAAGGGTTTGAAACCCGCTCTGCAGGCGGGAGGTCTGACCGGCGGTAGCGTCTTTGAACCGTACCTATAAGGGTTTGAAACGTGCGGTACGACATGAACGCTTACGGGGACAGCCACACGGCTTTGAACCGTACCTATAAGGGTTTGAAACGGGCTACCCGGCACAGGCGGTCCCAATCCATCCCCCCAACTTTGAACCGTACCTATAAGGGTTTGAAACTGGGGCCTAAGCTGGCCCTGTACCTTCATGGTGCCGTACCTTTGAACCGTACCTATAAGAGTTTGAAACCTCGTCTGGGAGCAGCTGGGGGACGTGGTACAGGGTCCACTTTGAACCGTACCTATAAGGGTTTGAAACGCCCCCTTGGGCTTGGGGGCCTTGGCCGGGGTTTCGGCCTTTGAACCGTATCTATAAGGGTTTGAAATCTTGGAAGCGCTGGACCGCCCAGGGTGAGGGGGGCTGCCTTTGAACCCCACCTATGGGT
>JAOAJQ010000014.1 GCA_026414125.1 Thermoproteota archaeon | reverse complement strand
GTATCGTGCGAACCACCTTGGCTATCTCAGCCAGGCTTCCCGCCTCTAGCTTGGAGACAACGTCGTACGCGCCTAGGCTTGAAAAAACCAGCTTAACATTCTCTAATTCTCTAAGCCTTCTGACAACATCCTTATAGGTTCCGGCTCTACACCTTATTAACACCACTGCTTTAACCATCGCCATGGGATTTGTTACCGCTGTGATTTAACTTTTTCCAAGGAGAAAGCATGTAGATTGCACCGTTCTGAACGTCCTCAAGCCTATCTATGCCTGGAGAGTTGTTAAGATAGTCAATGGCTTCCTCCCCAAGTGGGCCTGAGGGCTTGGTTATCAGGTTGACAACCCTTCCGCCATACGTCTTCCTCATAGCATTAGAGGTAACTATTAAAATACCGTTTGCAACAGGATACGGCTTTCCGGTTACTGACACGTTTACAAGCCAGGAGTTCGACGGTAAGAACCATGATGTCAAGTTGCCAATCCAGAAAGCGTTTCTTCGGGATACGAACATTAGGAGAGCACCAAGCCTAGTATCAGTATCGATTTTAGAGTTGAAAAGCAGCGAGTAGCTGTAAGCATCCTCGACAAGCTTAAGCTCAGAATAGCTGATAGACTCTTTAATGCCGTATGTGAATTCCGGCTTAGGATAGGATGTGAATGCTAGTGAAAACACGAAATAAGCGACCATCATTCCCATCAGGTACTCTTTTTCCATACTTTTTAACTCGATGCTGAAGCAGCTCAGCCCGTAGCCGGCTAACGGGGCTGCAAAATATATGATGAAAGTTGGGATTCTGTGAATGAGCACACGGTAGCCTTCTAATGAAAGAAGGAAGGAAGCCTCTATCATGAAAACCATTAACGGTGCCATGAAGAACAAAGCGTCATAAATTGAGCTTTTCTTACAGTACTGTATTAAGCCGTGGATTACGAAGGGCAGGAACCCTAGTGAAATTGGTATGGTGAACCAAAGGATTGTTGGCAGAGACTCCGGGTGAAGCATGATTGACAACGCTGTTGGAGTTATTATGCTGAACAGCAGTATTGATGCAAAAGTCTTTACAAATGTGAGTTTTCGATATTTTTTCACAAACCTCACTATTTTGACCGTGATGATTGGAAACAGGAGCATTACGGCCGCTATCGGAAGCAGGAGAAAAGGTTTTCCAAGAATCATACTCAGAATTAGCCTCAACATGTTTTCCTCCCACCCGGCTAGGTTCCAAACAGATGCGGACGAAGCAAGCAGGAGAACTATGGTTGTAAAAATTAAGACGAGTAGACGAGATAGACTATCAGTTTTCTCATGCTTCAAATAGCAGTACAGATAGGAGAGAAATAAGGAGGAGAAGAACAGGATGAGTTGAAAAGCGGAAAGATGGTGACTCATGACGGTTAAAAACCCGGAGAGCATCGCAGGGAACATCCATCTCCAATCAACGGTTAAGGCCCTCATTGAAAACAGTATGGATAGCCCGTAGAACAGTATCCCAAGCCCCTCCGGTATTACCACGCCCCCGATCTGATGCACAAGTAGGTTGATCACCGCAAGGTATAGAAGAGTGTAAACAGGCTTGTTATCTTCAGTTTTAAACCTTTTTGAGACAAAGTAGGGGGGGAGGATGAAAAAAGTGAAGACTAATGGCTCAACGAAGGTGAGGATTTTCATGAACATCTCGTAGCCCACAGCTTTTAGAATCACTAGTTGAAAATAATAGAAGAGCGGACCGTGGGGCAGTGATACGGATCCGCCCTCGTTGAGCACAAACACTCTTGAAACAAACTCGTAAACATCGAACCCGTATGGCAGGCCATATTTCACCGACGGAATTATCCTCAACAGTAATGCAATTGAAAACACTGTGACGAGACACCAGTCTCGCCGCTGTTTCAACCTATCCATGTTTGAACCCATACAGTGTTATCCCTCCTAAGCAATACTGGGCTATGATACCCTGTTTGAACAACACTACCTAGCTCACAGCAAAAGGCTACAATGATCCTCTCAGCTTCAGGATCCGGAGGCAGACCTACACTAATCCTTTTATCCTCGCCAGGGTTAAGCGTAACGATGCTAAAGTTTAACGTTTTGAAATCTGTAAAACAGTAGAAGGTAGTGTTCTCCGAAACCCTGCTACACTCATATCCGATTAAGAATATTAATTGTCCCTCGTGCTTCTCGCTCGAATTATTTCTCAAAAAAAGCATTAGGAAAAAACCGTTATCTTCCTGCTTGAAATCAACTATTTTAATCACTAGGAAGCCTTTCGGCGGCGCCTCCAGAAGCTCGTAGGCTGTGAAGAGAAGAATCAGAGAGAGGCTCATCAGCAACACGATTCTCTGGAAAAAGATGCCGTTCTCACCGCCTCTTTCCCGGCTCAAAGGACACCGGTAGCCATGAAAATAAGCTTATTAAACTATCGCCTTACTCTTAGAAAACTTATTAAACAACGTTAATCCCCGTTTCGGGAAGAACATGCTGGAAAACCCTGTGATCATCGCAGCTGCTTCAATAGTGATTGGCCTCGCTTCATCCCTGTTAACCTTAAGATACATAACTAGGAGGTTTGTTAAACTCGGCATTTCCGGGTTGGACCATCATAAGCCTGGGAAGCCGCGGATCCCGGAGATGGGTGGCTTAGCATTCGTCATAGGGGTTGTAGCAGCCTCGATCCCAGCAGTCCTGCTAAACTTCCATGTTTCCAAAGTACTGGGAATAATGCTTACGGTGCTCGCAACAGGAGTTGTAGGAATCATAGATGATTTGAAGAAACTGGGCGCTGTGGAAAAGCCTATTCTCACAGCCGCAGCCGGGTTACCGTTAATCCTTTTACACCCTTACTCTGGCAGCCTGGTTTTAACCTTCGGAATAGTTTTCCGAATCCCTTTAATATACATGGTGATGATCCCAGGCTTGCTTGCAGTAGTTTCTAACTCGGTTAACATGTTTGACACTATGAATGGGACTGCGACCGGTTCCTCTCTAATGGTTTTAACAACACTGTTCCTTGTGGCTGCTTTGAAACATTTTACCGGAGGAGGTTTTGACATACTGCTGGCAGGCCTATTGTTCAGCATCGTTTTCCCCCCTATGCTGGCTTTATTTGTATACAACAGATATCCGGCTAGGGTTTTCGTCGGTGATACTGGTACGCTCTCCATGGGGGGCGCACTTCTAGCTTTCTCAGTCATCCAAGGCTGCGAAATACCTTTGATAATAAGTCTACTTCCCCATTTGACTAACGGCTTCTTCAATCTTTCAAGCGTCGGAAGGCTTTTCGAAAGATCAGAGTTGAAAGAAAGACCCATAGTGGTTTCAGAGAACGGCACCATATATGCTAACAAGGATTTGAAAGCACCAATAACCCTGACAAGGTTCGTGGCTGCACTAGGCTTCAGAAATGAGAAGGAAATCATAAAGGCGATCATGAGCTTGTGCGCCATATCAAACGGGCTGACTATTCTGACGGTTGCACTAGGATTATGGTGAGAACATGGGTAGGCTTCTCAACCTTAAACCCTTGGTTTTCCTAATCCTTTTTAACTATGTCGTGATCATATTCGGCTCATACATCTTTTACACTATTCAAGTAAACTTAGAGAGAACCCTAAGAACTTTGCCAAGGCTGCTCGTAGGATTTGTTCAAGCAGTCGTTGGACTGCTTCTAATATTGCTATGGATATTCGTCTGGCTTAGCATGTACAAGCACCTATTCACAAGAGAAATACGTAGAGATACCGAGAAACAGGCTTCAAATCAGGCTTAAACAGGTTTCAGAAATCTTTTCAGCAGGATCCTCCATTTTTCTGAGTCTTCTCAAAGACAAAATTCTTCCATGTTCCTCGAATTCCTGTGAAACAGTTTTCCTCAGCCAAGTATACAAATCTTTCTCCCCGGTTGATTTAGCCAGCAACCTCTTTTTCACGAGGAACTCTTCAACAATTGTGGAGGAAGGATAGATTGATATTGCCGGAACCCCCATAAGCACGGCTTCAACACTCATTGTACCTCCCGCGCCGATGAAACCCTTTGAATAGAATAGGATTGAACGGGTATCCTCACCATGCTCAAGCATGATCACATCCCGTTTTTTAAAAAACCTTCTATATATCTCCTCCTCATACCTGGGTACTATTACGATTTTTAACCCTGCTAGATGCTTATCTTTTCGGAAAACTTTTGAAACGGTTTCAAGTGTTAGCCGTCTCACGTTTAAATAGGATGCCCTGTACTCTTCAGGCCTGTATACAACGTATTCGCCTTCAGTCAAGCCGTACTTCTTAAGGATGCTTTTTGAAGGATTAAAGTCTCTCAGCCAAGCAACTGGGTCTAGCGATCCATAAGTAACTATATCTTTTCCACTTATGCCGTATTTAAGCCAGGCTTTTTTCCCAACAATCCTAGGGGTTAGAAGCTTACGGCTGAGTGGAACAGTTAGTCTTGCAACGTACGTTGAATGGGGAGAATCGTTAACAGAGACATGTGGGATGCTTAATCCGAACGCAACCCTAGCTGCCTCCGGTGAGCTGAAGCTTAAAACAAGGTCGGGAGCGGCCTTCCTCACAAATTTTAAAAGGCTAATCATCCTGTCTAGTGATGAGGCGAGCTTCCCGTAGAGGTCTCCGCCCCCATGCCTACCTATAACAACTGGTTTAATGCGTGACAATTTGAAAATATTTTTTAACTCAACATATCTGCGTGAAGTAATAAGCACTCTGCATCCTTTCTCGTCAAGCTTCTCCTTAACTTTGCTGAATAGAAGAGCCTGCTTAGGCGTGAGCACGTCTATCATGAACGTTTTCCCAGGCAACTTCTAGGTTCAACACGCGTGCAGCCAGCTATTAACTCTTTTAACTCTCGGTTCAGTTAATCTTAAAAAACGCGTTCGTTGAACTATTCGGATGAAGCCTTTCCTAGTAGCGCCTGAAGAAGCAGTTGAAAACCTGAGGAAAAGCAGGTATAGGGTTGGAGTATTCGGCTTTGGTCATGTGGGCTTGACTATCGGAGTCGGATGGGGGTTAGCTGGAGCCAAGGTGATAGGGATGACTCTCGACAAGCAAGCGATAAGGCTGGTTGAATCAGGCTTATCCCCTTTCCCTGAAGAAGCCTACTTATCTGAACATATAAAGAAGTTGAGAAACAGAGGGTTGCTGGAGGTTACGGAAGATTACTCCTACGGGGCACGTGAAACAGACATAAAGATAATTGCGGTACCAGTATACCTTTCAAGCGACAAGAAGCCTGACTTAACCCCGATTATTAGAGTAGCGAGGGAAATAGGTAGAAGCCTGGCCAATGGAGATGTGGTTATCGTGGAAACGTCGATACCCCCGGGAACGACGTGTAACGTGGTTAAACCTATTCTGGAGAAGACTAGTGGTTTGAAGGCGGATGAGGATTTCGCCCTAGCCTACAGTCCTGAAAGAATCTCCGCTGGAACAGTGTTAGCAGACTATTTGGAGAAGTATCCGAAGATAATTGGCTGCGATTCCCAGAGAAGCCTAGACCTAGTTGCGAACCTATATTCAGCAGTCGTTAAGAGGGGCGTGATTAAAATGTCCAGTACTCTTGCAGCTGAGACTGAGAAACTGTTCGAAGGAGTCTATCGTGACGTCAACATAGCGTTAGCCAACGAGCTCGCTCGCCTCTGCGAGAAGATAGGCGTGCCGTACGACGAGGTAAGGGCAGCAGCCAATTCCCAGCCCTTCTCACATCTGCATAGCCCGGGGATCGGCGTAGGAGGTGCTTGCATACCAGTATATCCTTATTTCATTATTGAAACGGGGCTTAAACAGGGGTTGCAGCTTCAAATCACGCAGCTGGCGAGAAGCGTTAATGAGACAGCAACGGAACTATTCATTGAAAAGATTGTTAGGGCAGTCCGGTTTCTAAACATGGAGCCGTCTGAATGCAGCTTCGCGCTCCTAGGATTATCCTTCCGTGGAGGAACATCAGACACTAGGCTTTCCCCAGCCTTAAGAGTACTCGAGTTCATTGAGAAAACCGGGGCGAAGGTTAAGGTCTGCGACCCGCTTGTTGAAAAAATCGAAGGCAAGGATATTGAGATCATCAGGGACTGGAGAAAGGTAGTGCAGGATGCTAATGCAATCGTAATAGCGAGTGACCACAAGGAATTCTACCAGATACAGATAGAGGAAGCATCCAGCCTAGCCGGGAGAGAAGTTGCAATACTCGATGGGAAAAACGTAATCGGCAATCTAAACGTTAAACCTCAGTATCGTGTTCTTTACGCAGGAGTTGGAAGGCCAGCGTACCTGCTTGAGCCCGACGGGTCTAAAAAGAGGGTTGAGTTGTAAAGTTTGCGTAAGCTTTTGTACGGGAGAAGATGAAAACCGGAAAAGTAAATTATTAAATATCTTATTGTCATACTGCTGTGGTGAATATTGGAACAGGGCTGGCGTGCAAATCCAGATTTGGTTAGGATGCTCAGTGAAAAACAGCCGGGCGTAATCTACGACGAGGCTAGGGTTCCACCGTATTCCCTACCAAACCCGCTTGTTTCCTCAGACGGATCTAAGATTGTTACCCCAGAGCTTTGGATGAAGAGGAGGCTGGAAATACTTGAGCTTTTCCGCAGCCAAGTTTATGGTAGAACGCCGATTGACAGGCCTGAGGGAATGTTCTTCGAAGTTTGGGATCTGAATCGTGAGGCGTTGGGAGGTAAAGCAACTAGGAAGCAGGTTGTGATCAACTTAACTGGAAGCCCCGATGGGCCGATTATGGACCTGCTCATCTATCTTCCGAATGACCCGCCGCGTCCCCTGCCCGTTTTCCTAATGCTCAACTTCACTGGGAACCATACTTTTTACGATGACCCGGCAATAAGGCTCAGGAGCAGACCCCTGCAAGTGTTCAATACTATAGAGGAGAGGGATTTCTTTTCTAGCGAGAAGTCCCGCGGCTGTGGGGATTTGCCTAGATTGGTTGATAAAACGCTTGAAAGAGGATATGGGTTTGCCACTGTCTGCTACAACGATATTGACCCTGACTTTCACGACGGCTTCAAGAACGGTGTTCACGGCGTGTTTGACAGGTTCTTCGGAGCAAGCCGCCCACCGGATGCCTGGGGCTCGATAGGCGCATGGGCGTGGGGGTTAAGCAGGGCTATGGATTACCTTGAGAAGGATGACGAGCTTGATGAGAAACGTGTTGTTATCGTCGGCCATTCGAGGCTTGGAAAGACAGCCCTGTGGGCCGGTGCGCAGGACGAGCGCTTCGCAATCGTAGTATCCAACAACTCCGGCTGCGGCGGGGCTGCTTTAAGCCGCCGGCGGTTCGGGGAAACCGTCAGAATCATTAACACTGCTTTTCCACACTGGTTCTGCACGAACTTTAAAAACTACAATGATCGCGAGGATGAACTGCCAGTGGATCAGCACATGCTTATAGCGTTGATAGCACCCCGCCCAGTTTACGTAGCAAGCGCTGACGAGGACCTTTGGGCTGACCCCCGTGGAGAATTTCTGGCAACTAAGGCCGCGGACCCGGTTTACAGGCTACTGGGTACGGATGGGCTGCCAGTGGAGGAGATGCCGCCTTTAAACCATCCTGTAATGGGGACAATGGGTTATCATGTTCGCTCGGGCGGACACGCCTTAACCCTATATGATTGGGAGAGGTACATAGATTTCGCGGATAAACATTTCAGCCGTAAGCTGGAATAAGCTTGAAAAGCCTATAGCTGAAGCTGCGTCTATAGCTCTTAATTAAGCGTACGCCCATTTGCTTTTCAGCCTTATACATCGGATAAGAAAGTACTCCCGCGTTCAGTCAGCAAGTTCTTCAGCGCTTGTGACAACAGCATCTCCATTAGTCAATACCGACCACTTCTCATTGGGAAATGGGCCGTAAACTGGGAACGCTTGTAAAAGAAAGAGTGAGGTATTTAGTGTTTAAAGCAGGCTGTTCTCCAAAGAGGATTCTCTAAAGACTCTAAGGCTTTGAAGGATATGTGTGAGAAGCATTAACCTGGTTCCGTTTTAAATAACTCGTGAAGAAAAATATCGTCAGATGCCCCCCATAATGCTGTCCCTACCTTCAAGCTTCTCCTGAAAATCCTGATGATACCCAGCTTTCTAAGGCAAGAATAATCTATGTTTCAGGCACTTTAAAAAAGGCGGCGATTAAATTCCTCCTTAAGGGTTTTAACAGGGCAAAGATTATATTACGCCCTAGAGCGCCTCTGCGTTTAGACTTCTCAACCCCTATTTCCCTACTCGCCAAGAATTCGTTCATCATCTCCTCATTCTCGAGCATCTCTCCTGCCTCGACCATAGCATCAACCTTCCTCATGATTTCGTTAATCAATTGTTCATCGCTCATCTCAGTTGAATTGAAAATAGCTCTAAAACCAGATTCATAGTCTACATTAAACATGACTACGAAGCCATATTTCTTGCTCATTCTCTCCGCTATCTCATACGCCCACATGTGTTGCTTAGAATAGTATTCGATATCCTTCCTTTTCTACTTTAGATACTTCTCAAACCTCCTCTGCTTGAAGTCCTCGATGATCCTCTTCTCCTCTTCAAACTCCTGCTGAAGGACTTTTCTTTTCCTCCTCAGTCTTAGCCTCCCTGTACTTGCGTCCATATTTCTTCCTATACAGGTAATATGATATTTCATCACTGGTGCGTAGAGGACCCAAGTCAACCCCATCATCCCATCTTTATATGCAGTAATGGAGATATGGTAGAGGTACCTGCGGACGACAATCCACCACTCCTCCTTCGGCGAAGGAGTTAACAGTTCGACTTTTTCCCCTTAAACTTCTCCATCAACAAGCCCTTCAGCTTCTCAACAAGACTCATGCTCATCCAAGCTCACCTATCCTAACAACTTCTATTTTAATCGTATCCGGCTTCTCACCGGCAAGGATATCTTTAGGATCGAAGAGAAAACCGATTGCAATCCCATATTTATCTTTATACTCCTCAACGTACCTCTTAAGGCCTTTCTCGCCCATCGCCTCTTCACATAAACTATCAGGAGTCACCTCTCCTATCATCACCGAGGACTTCTGTTCTATTATCGCTAGTGCGCGACCTATATACGGCTTTTACGCGGCCAAGCGTTTCCATCCTTAAATTTTAAATCAAATACCTCACTTTAACAACCACAGAATATCTTCTTTTACTTCAGCCTAAGAACCCTCACAAGAACCTCTATGATTAAAGCAGTAGTCAAATGAAACTTGCAACACAAAATTAGTAAAGGAAAAGATGCGGGGGGTGGGATTTGAACCCACGAACCCCTTCGGGACTGGATCTTAAGTCCAGCGCCTTTAGTCTAGTCCCGTTTGACCAGGCCTTGCCGCTGCTTAGCATTGGCTACCCCCGCGATTGGCCTCGAAGATTTATTCGTATGCGTGTTTATTAAGATTTTTGGCGTGAATGTAAGTTCCCTGGGTTGTCTTTGCAAAGGTGATGGGTGAATCATGATTAATGATCATAGAGACTTGGTTTCTAAGAACTTGTCCAAAGTTATAGAGTTTTTACACTTGTTGAGTAGGTTTTCGTCTTCGGTTACGAGTTTTAGGTTCTGTTTCTCCGCTGCATAAACGTATGAAGCATCGTAAAACGATAGGCCTCTTTCAACCGCGATTTTTCCAACCTCTTTAAGATGCTCTGCATCGATTGAATACGACGATAACTCTCCTATTATTCTTGACCACTGCTCTATGGATTTCTCCCAATTCTTCACGTGCCCCAGCCTATACTCTCTCCAGATTATGTTTCCCAACTCGTATTTGGTTAAGTCGAGGATCATCAGTCTTGGGAGTAATGAGGAGGCACCCCCGCCTAGCTTTCTAAGTAGCGGGTAGAGCGCGGAAGTGTCTAAAACTGCCTCTACCTTTCTCTGCGGCATTCCTTCACAACCCTTACCCATTCTTCCTCAGAGACTTCACCCATTTCCTTTAACAACATATTGATTGCTTCCTCAAGCTTTCTCCTTTTAGCTTGTTCTACCGCTTCGGCCAACGCCTTCTCGACCACGCTTTTCACATCTATGCCTAATTTTTCAGTCTCTCTTTTTAGCTCCCCGCTTATTCTGATTGAAAGAACTTCTGTAGACATTATCTATCTGTATACAAAGAAAGAATGTATACTTAAACCTTCCGGATGAATGTGTCCATATGAATTAAAAAAGGCGATTCGACGTGTACTTACAGCTTATTTTTTCCGGCGTAGCCAGGGCAAAGGAATCCACGAGGGTTGGAACGAATAGAAGCCTACGCTAAGAGAACTCTGGCAAAAACGGGGAAGGCACTAGGATTCAATCATAACAGCCTTCCCCGGCTTCTCAGCCTTGCATGCATATGTTGCTCAAGCACCACAGAGGAAAGTTGACATGGAACAACAGCAGAAGCAATAAAAATTCGGAAACGCGGTGATGAAGGATCAGTAGAAAATCAGCAACGAATGACTCATAGAGCACAAGCCTCGGCTACCCAAGAAATATAGAAAGCAGCACTACGCGATATTGGCCCAATTGTTTAAACCACGCGTAGAAACAGCAGAAGATATAAAAAGACCGAGAGGGGAAAAGACAACCGGGCCCGTCGCCTAACCTGGATAGTGTACGCCTAGAAATGGCGGCAGCCTCCTAAGCTGTAATGATCGGGGTTCGAAAGGATTTCCTGAAAAACCGAGGAAATCCTGAAAGTCCCCGCGGGCCCGTTTTCCTCCGTTTCTCCCATTAAACATTCGAATCTCGCGCGTTAACTCGGTTTCCTTTTTCTACTCGCTTTATACTTTTCCAAGAGGACTTTTCGGAACTCCAAATATTCCTTATAACGTTCTGGAGAATATCCCGGAAATGGGCCATAGGCATGCATCGCGATCTTCCCCCCTTCGACTAGAGCCTCAATGCCCTTCTTGATCTCCTCGAATTTCCTCTCTTCATCCATGTTGCTCCCATCGAACTCATATACCAAAGTTGAATCATAACTGATCTTATCGATCATCACGCTCAATTCGACCCCGTGCTTCTTTGAAACCTCTTTAACTATCTCGTCGAACCACAATAACCTTATGAAAGCATCCCTATACGGCTTCTTAAGGTGCTTCTCAAGGTTTCTCCTGTTAATGTAGTCCTTGCACGCCTCCTCCCTTTCTCTTCTAAGAGCCTCCCACACTTTCTCTCTCTCCTCTTTATTGTCCCCTGCCTTAGCGAACTTAAACCGATAGCTCTTAACCAATAGCTCGCTTATATAATCTCTAGCCTTGTCTAATCTTGCTCCATATATGCATACTGTCCCATTTTTCTCTTCGGTTACATATGCGACAGGGGAGTCACAGGCATCTGAAACACTTATTTCCCACTTTTTGGTAGGTAAGCAGTATGTATCTATTTCGAACGGCTGGAAGGGGAGAGGGTACCTACCGAGCCTCTCGTCCTTCAGCCTCTCGTTCAAGTAATCCCTCAACTTCTCCAAGAACTCTTGGCTCATCCTCTAGCCTCCCTCCCTACTGAAGAACTCTATGCAGGGGTTCTTATAAATCCCCACGATTGGAGGACATGGTTCATCGTTTAGTATCTGCTCCGGTGGCCAGGCGATGACAACGGTGACGCCATAGGGGGATGCCCATTCCGGATCCGCAAGGTAGCCCTTGACTTGCCTTGCCGCCTCGTTCAGCCGGTCTTCGAAATCTCCAATATCCTTGGGATCGCTTACGTACTTCACCTCCAGTACAGTGACGATCTCATTTGTCCCCTTCCTCTTTAACACGAAGTCTGGCCCTCCCTCTCCTTTCATTTTCTCTCCCCTGTGTTTAATCACCATCTCTTCCTTCGGTATTCCGCTTTTCCTTGAAACTTCGTCGAGTATTTGATCCATGAACTTCTCATCAATTATTTTCTCACCGAGCAATCCCTTTACATTCGTATCTATGGGGTTTTCGAGAACCCTTAATGCAAGTCTCTTTAGGCCGGTGATCTCCTTGAAGGCAACTATCTCCATCGAGGTTATGCTTTTCGCTCCTTGGCGGATATGCACCTCAAATTGCTCGTTCCCACAGTAAGCCACTTTACCGTTATCGAAGTGCACGAGGAGCACGACTCTCTCGTCCTCACTAACGTCCTTGCTAATCCTGGTCTCAAATTCCCTCAGTGCATCGTAGCCGAGGAGCCTGAATAATTTCTCTTTCAAATAATATTTCTGATCCCCCTCTAACGGTATTTCATAGAAATGCCTACCCATTTGTTCACTGAGTGGTTTCAAATTGAAACTGTATTCTGACTCAACCTTTGTATGATAAATTTTCATCCAACCGAGTGTATTGTCCACCTCAAACCCTTAGCGCGCGCTGGTAGCCGGGGAACGGATTGCGTGGTACTCCAATGCTTCAAGAAAAAAAGGTTATGCAACATATGCAGAATGTACTAAAATGAACACTTGCAAAGAACCGCAGTACGAAGAGAGTTCATTAGAGAATCTGAAGCGAATCAAAGCTGTAGGAGTCAACAACTGGGCTAAAGAAATTAGGAAGAAGTGGATGCAGACGCAAGCATGTAGATTGGAGATGCCTGGCGGCTGAGTATTATCGTAGCAACCTTCAACTCGAAGAACTATAACTCGCCGTAATGAGTTTTGATTTTAACTATGGCCTCCACTATGTCATCCATGTCTTCTCTAGATCCTAAAAATATTGATTGCGGCAACGTAACGGCTTCCTGAATAGCAGTCTCTGCCACAGGATACTTCGGCTTTCTTATTATTCGCGGCCCAGAACCGTGGGCTGTTAGTGTCATGTTGAGAGGCGGATGGTCTATTCCGCCGCAGGGAATTCCTTCAGCTTTAAGAGCCTCCACAAACCTTATAACAGGAATGTTTCCGAAGCATTTCGAGTCGTATTTAAATAGGTATGGCCAAGGCTGGTGCCTGGTGAGCCTTTCATCTATCTTAAGCGGGATTATCCCCTCGATTTCCCTCAGCCTCCTGCTTAAGTATTCGCTGTTAGCCTGCCTAGTTTTTGTCTGCTCCTCAAGCCTTTCCAACTGGACTAGCAGTATTGCTGCTTGAAACTGCGTCATCCTGAAATTCCACCAGTTCCACCAATAGTCAATCCCCACATTGAACACGTCATCCCCCCTTATTCTTCCGCATGTTCTTAATGACCTGCATCGCTCAGCGTAAAGCCTATTGTTGGTTATTATGATTCCCCCCTCTCCCGCAGTCATGAACTTACCCTGCTGGAAGCTGAAGCAGCCAATGTCTCCAATTGACCCTGCTGGCTTATTTCTCCATATGAAGCCATGGGCTCTCGCGCAATCCTCTATTAACGCGATACTATTCTCCTCCGCGATTTCCAGGAGCTTATCCATATCCGGAGCACCACCATAATTGTAGACCGGGATTATGGCCTTGGTGCGACTCGTAATGCTGTTTTCAACCTCTTTAACACTCATACAATACGTCTCAGGATCAACATCAACAATCACTAGGGTTCCTCCAGTCATTAAGACTGCGCTCCCCGTCGCCCAGAACGTGAGTGCAGGCACTATAACCT
>JAOAJQ010000150.1 GCA_026414125.1 Thermoproteota archaeon | reverse complement strand
CCATAGGCCTCCTAATGGTTATACGCCCATTATTCTACATAATACTGGTGCTGGTGCTGGTCCAGATTCCTGTCTCAATAATGCAGATAGTTTACGCCACCTCAGCCCCAACCGGCCCAACGGGAATAGGAACACCGGTCTGGGAAAACTTCGCCGCCGGCTTGGTTGGCCTAGTCATAGTAGTAGGCTTAACCATCCAGCTTCTTAGGGTTCACAAGTATTTCACAGGGGTGACTGTTTAATGAACAGGAAGGTCGTCGCGATAATTCTTCTGCTTCTCTTCCTTACGAGTATGGTTGCAAGCATCCTGCTCAACCTTTTCTAAGAGCTCCGCATGGGCACGAAGATGATTCTCCTGCTTAATTCTCTGGGGACATAAAGAGGCCTAGTCGGCATCCCTTCAACCTTCTTCCTAAAGTATACTGCGAATTCCTCCAGGCTCATCTCCTCAACATGGTCTTTTTCCAGAGTAGACTCCTCCCTTACCACGATCCTCAGGTTTCCGCTCTGCTCCTCCCTGTCTCCATAGACTATTATGAAGGGTATCCAATGGGTCTTCGCCTCAGCAACCCTTTTCGAAACGGTCATGTTCCTGTCGTCAACGCCAACCCTAGCACCCTCTTTCTCAAGCCTCTCCGCAACCCTGATGCTCTGCTCCAAGTGTTTCCCAACATCCACAGGTATTATTCTAACCTGCTCCGGTGAGAGCCAGACTGGAAGCATCGGGGGCTTTCCTTCTGAAACCCTGCCGGCAGCGTTCTCAAGCATCGCAGCCACTGCTCTCTCAACGCTTCCGAAGGATGAGGCGTGGATGATAACTCCAACAGGCTTCTTAACACCGTCAGCATCATAGTAGCAGATGTTGAACCTCTCCCCGTTCTTCACGTCCCATTGAACCGTCGAGATTTGAAGGTTCTCCCCGTTCGGAAATATCGCTTGAAACTCGTTTTTGAAAGCATAGTAGTGAGTCATCTCCCTCATAAGCTTGAAGAAAGCTGGGATGCTTAGGGTTGTGACGATCCTTTTGAAGAGCCACCTGTACTTCTCATAGTATTCTTCAACAACCTCGAAGCCTAGAATCCAGTTCCCACCGGCTATAACATTGTCCATCAGCCCGCCGAAGAGAATGCTGAGTCTCAAATATTCCTCGGAGGCCTGTTCCTCATCGCTGCAGAAAGCATGCATATCCGTCATCCAGAAGTTCCTAACCCTCATAAGCCCGGTTAGCTCACCCTTCTGCTCCCTCCTGAAGCAGATCGCCTCCTCATACACCTTGACAGGCATATTCCTGTATGTGAACACGGTCTTCTGAATAAACGGGAAGGCACCTGGGTCGCTCGCAAACCTTAAAACTAGGCCCTCGCCTTCAACCTTGTAATCCCTCTCATGGAACTCGCCCTGCAGCTGCCTTATTGCCTCGACATCAGTCCTGTAAAGCAACGGGTTCTGCATCTTCATAGCCCCCCAGGGCAAAGCAATATTCTTGAAAGCATAATCCATAATAAGATCCTTCAAAGCCATACCATTAGGATACCATTTCATGTTTCCAGCGTCGCTCTCCGGGCAGTAGTCGACGAGCTCAAGCTTCCTCATATTGACGATGTGGCTTGGCTCAACACCCTCTCCCTTCTTCTCCTCAAGCTCGTTCTCAACGAAGCGTTTAAGCAGCATCATCCTTCTGCTGGGCTTAGAGAATGCTTCACAGCTTCTCCAGTCACGCCTGTGCAACTCATACTCAGTCCCCTCTTCATCCATTACGATAAACCTGTGGAACTTCTCCTTCTTTTCAACAGGCTTCTCAACAACCCCGGGCCTAATGCTCCTAGAAAGCTCAGCAAGTGCGTGACCCATGTTGACAAGGATGAAAGACTTGTACCAGCCGAAGACAGCTCTATGTGTCTCAACCCCTTTCTCGCGAATCTTGCCGTGGAGCATCCTTAGGATGCCTACCGCATCCTTGGCCCCAGCCAACTCGCTTGAAAGATGAGCATAGGGATAAAGCAGGATACTCTTTGCCTTAACCGTTCTGAACACATCGAGTATCTCTTGGCTCGCCTGCTCCACAACGCCTTCAGGGTTTTTCACATCCTCCTTCTCCACGCTTATGAACGCGACCAAGACGTTCTCGAACTTTCCAGCCCTGTTAGACTCGTCAAGCCCCTCAGCCTCCTCGACAGCCTTCTCCCTGACACTGTACTCGAACTTTTCACAATGTATTAGGAGTATTCTCAAGCTTCCCCGTTTCTTACTAATTCCGCCTATAAAAACCTTAAAAACCTTAAGAAAACAAGTTATAAAAAAACAGCTTCTCGGGTTTTCTACACTGGAGAATTTTGCGTGGAATCCTTAGGGCTTCCACCTCATCCTCTCAATTCTGTCCACGCTTCTCCTAGCCTTCTTAAACTCCTTGTAATGAGCCTCGCAAAGATAGGCTCTCCTCGCCTCCCCGCTCAGCCTGAGCCCTGCTTCACCAGCCTTTTTGAAAGCAACAGACCTGACGGCTTCACCGCCACACCCTGCTACGCTACACTTAACCCCCTTATCCACCCTGCCCAAGCCCGGCTAGCCTTAGCAGGTCAATTATAAAAACCTTAAGATTTTCACACTACTGCTTGAACAGGCTTCTTAGCGCTCCAGAACTTCCAGGTTGCATAAAGCCTCTGGAGCACAGTTATCTGGCCTAGGATTATCATCAGAATCATTGAGAACCATATTATCCCGTTTATCAGAGGGTTCAGAAATGTTGCTGCGGATATTATCAGTATCTTCTCAACTCTCTCCAGCACACCGACTGACGCATCCTTCATGCCGCCTACGCTCTCAGCC
>JAOAJQ010000149.1 GCA_026414125.1 Thermoproteota archaeon | reverse complement strand
GATGTTAAGAAGAGGGCTAGCAGGCTTTACTTGGATCCTTTTCTAATGGAGGTTAGGCTCATGGGCCTAGACAGGGAGAGGCTTGCGGAATCATTCCTAAAGGCTTTCAGGCCTATTGCTGAAAACGAGCAGGCCACGTTGGGATTCATGCGTTTAGCCTACGGCTACTGGGTTAACCTTAGAGAATACAGCTTGCCTGGGGGCAGAGAGGCTTATGAAGCCGGTACTCTAGACATGCTTGCCGAAATCCTTCCGATGGAGGAGGCTGACTTGGAGAAGGAGATGGAAAGGCTTCTCGGCGAGATTGAAAATGGAATGGTCGACTATTATGATTTCGTTAGGAGAGAGGGTGAAGACAGGAAGATTTTTAGAGCACTGGTGTTGAGCTTTCTCATGATGAGGGGCCTAATCGGAGTTGTTCAGGATCCTTTGAAGAACAGGGTCTGGATATTTAGAACAAGCCCAAAAAACGTTGGCAGACACTCTGTTGCCCTGCCGATCTAGTAGGTGTTAAAGTTGGAGCAGGAGGAAAGGATTAGGAGCAGAGTTGCCAGGGCTGTCCAACTATTGTTCTTCAAAAGCCATAGGATTCCCGGAGTCAAGGGTTGGGAACTCAAGAAGAACCTTGGGCCAGGATACCTCTCTGTGATCAAGTTTCTCAACACGCGTCTCCAAGACTTGGGTCTTACTATAAAGATTGTTTCAGACGACGGTAGGGAGCTCAGCATGAGCGAGGATGAGGTTAAGCTTTCAACAGCAAGGTTCTATGTTACGCTTAAGGATGAGCTCAGCATGACCGCGGCAAAAACCATGGGCTGGTCGATAGACGAGATAGCTGGCCTAGCTGTGGTAATATCCACAATAATCTCGAGAAAGGGTTCCGCCCCGGTTAAAGAGGTTGAGGAGATCCTGAGGAAAAAGTTTCCCGAGTGGCGGGTTAGGCTGAACCTGTCCAAGTATATTAAAAGAGGGTATGTTGCTGAGGACGGGAACAATCTTGTACTGGGTTGGAGAACGTTCGCCGAGCTCGACGTTGAAAAATTCATTCATTATGTTTTAAGCGCCTGAGTTTTCAATCGGCTTGGAGCCTTCTCCTCTCAGCATCTACAATCATCTTTAGAAGATCCTCCCCGGTTACGCTTCTCCTAGCAAGAATTTTCTCAACAGTCTTCAGGCTTAACCCTCTTCCAGCCAGAGCTAGCGCAGCATCCCTACCATACTTCTCAAGCAGCTCCGCACTCTTATCGATCCATCTGAAAACAGTCTTCATCCTCTTGGATTTTCCACGCCTAATCCTTAAGCCTGGGGTAGGGTTTATTCCAAGCTTGCTGCCACACCTGCTGCACTTTCTTCCCGGAACATATTCCAAGGGTTTAACCGTGCCATATGCAAGGCCACATCCGCTGCAGACAAGCTCTAAAGGAGTGTTTCTAAGCCTTGCGGAAGCATACATTAAAATTATTCTCTCAACATTCTCAGGCGTGTAAATGTCGAGATGCCTCTCGGCCTGTCTTAGAATCGGTTGAGCTAATGGGGAGGGTTCACCAAGGTTCTCGTAGATCACTGCCTCAACCCTCCCAGAGGATAGGTCTCTTAAAAGCTGCACGATAGACCTGGTCTCATAGTCTTTAGACAAAAGCTCTTTAACAGCCTCTTCGTAAACCACTGTGCCCCTACTGCTCCTTATTAGTGTTTCAAGCCTTATGGAGGTTAGGTCAGCATCCTTCTCTATTATTCCCATTCTCCTAGCTACGTGAAGAA
Organism: Thermoproteota archaeon; assembly: GCA_026414125.1. Lineage (GTDB taxonomy): Archaea > Thermoproteota > EX4484-205 > EX4484-205 > JAAOZP01 > JAAOZP01. The sequence goes on along the minus strand of JAOAJQ010000149.1, from coordinate 1,083 downwards.
ACCTTCTTTTGAACAATCCTACTGTCTCAATGTTTTCAAGAAGGATTCTCTCAATATCCTTCTCGCTGAGGCTCTTAATCTTCTCGAGTATGATTGAGGGTGAAACCGCTCGTTCAACCATAACCCTGTAGGGGTCTCTGCTAACCGGGACAGTCAGGCCTATTTCGGAAAGCACAATGTGGCCTACAATCCTTGACAGGGCCCTGTTCCCCAGATCCCCAAGGCAAACATGTATAACCGTATAGTCTCCCCATTTCTCGAAGACCATCCTACGATCTGTTCCCACAGGGATGTTTCTTTTGAGACACTCCACGACTGGTTTAACGGCTTTAAGCACCAGGTTCTCGTCAACCCTGTAGTTCTGCGAAACGGCTTTAATTATCTCCCTAAGCCCAAGCCCCTCGGAATATTTCTCCTCAACCATCCTTCTTAAGGCACCCACCTCCATGGCTGTCTCATAGACTACAGGTATTTCTTCACCAGTCCAGAACGGCACGGCCCCAAGAGGATCCTCAGCCCTCTTCACAATAACCCTCCCCTCATAAACCTGGATTATCGACCATACGAGGCCACCCATTACAAACTTAGTGCCGGGAAGCCCCTTCTCCGCAACGAACTCCTCATCCAGGTTCCCTATAATCATGTTGTTCTCCTCGTTCACGACAGGGTACTGTTTAATCTCAGGAATGCTTGAAACATGTTCGAAGAAGAACTTTATCAACGTGCTCTTCCTTCCTGCTCTGACAGCGTCACTATACTCGTCAAAAGTCAGGAGTCTTGGGTATTGTGAGGAAAGGAACTCTAGAACCCGTTTCAAGGATTCTCTTGAAAGCCTAGCGTAGGGCGTGCTACCCCGGACAAGTTTCAGGATCTCCTCTAAGGTTAGCCTCGGTTTCTCAAGAAGCATCCCTACGATTTGATGCGCCAATACATCTAATGGTTCTTCAGGGGGTGAAACAGGCTCGTAAATATTGTTTAAAGCCCTCCTCCTTACAACCATTGATTCGACAGCATCATCTTCATCCATGCAGATAATCAGCCCCCTAGGAGTCAAGCCTATTCTATGTCCACTCCTCCCTATCC
>JAOAJQ010000148.1 GCA_026414125.1 Thermoproteota archaeon | reverse complement strand
TAGACGCGCCCACGTCCAGAATACTGTAGAGTTCAACCCCCCTCTTCCCGTAGGCTGAAGCCTCCTCCAGCGAAACCAAGTACACTATTACTATGGGAGCCTGAGATATGAACGTCTGGTTTAAAGCAGCCTCAGCGATCCGCCTTATTCTATCCTCATCTGTCACGACAACTATCCTGTATGGATGTATGTCTCCTGCCGAGGGAGCCATGAGGGCTGCTTCGAGAACCTTGTCGAGAAGCTCTTTCGGAACCGGTTTCTTTAAGAACGACCTTATACTCCTCCTTTTCAAGATGCATTCAAACGCGTCCAACGCTTGAAAAACATGCTTCTCCTGAAGATAAGGTTTTCCATCGACATGCCTACTCCAGTCTAAGAAAAAATCCCTCTTCCTATTACTTTAGCTTGTTCTAAGGCTAGAGTATCGTTATGTTTCTCTCGGAGAAGCCGTTTCTAGACAAATAGTTGTAGACCTTTTGCCTATGGTCGCCCTGAAGCATTATAGCATTGTTCTTAACAGTCCCGCCGCATGCACAGTAAGTTTTAAGCTTCTTAGCAAGGCTGGCTAAGTCTACCTCCTTCGGATCAATGCCTTCGATTATAGTCATCTGCTTGTTCCACCTTGTCACCTCAAGCCTTATGGTTATTATCTGCTCCTCCTTACTTAGCTCCTCGAAAATTTCCTTATCGTCAAACGGCTTTATCCTTTCACCTAACGTTTCCTCTATCCCTGCCATTTAGGTTTTATTCGGTAGAAATATTCTATGGGATGCTTAAAAACCTTTTTGACCCCCATCCTATAGAAAAAAGAGACACTTCAGGTTTCAACCCTAGCCTCCTCAGCTTTAAGCTCAAACACGATATCTCTTAGACTGTCAGCAACCCCTTTTAAACGCTCCTTCAACGGGAAGTTCTTGTCAACATCCGCAATAACCTCCCACTCAGCCAGTTTGCCGGGAACCAAGGTCGTTGAGCTCGTTGCTACAAGATTTATTCCTACCGATGCGAGCGAGTTAGCAACTTTCGCCAACGAGCCTGGTTGATCTGATATTTTAAAAACTATCCTGACGAAGTTACCGCCCTGCCGGGCAGGCATCAGCATGAAAACGTTCCTCTCAGAATCATATGTTCCAACAGTCTCGGACTGTGGTCTAAGACCCATAAGGTCTCTAACGGCTTGAGGAATTAGGATTCTGCCCCTATCGTCTATTTTAAGCAGATATGTTTTTGGCATGCTTGCTCTCGTTATGAGGTTTAGGAAAAGCTTATAAACATGTGGGTCTCCAATGGAAATTCATTCCCATGATATTCCCACCAAAGCCTATACGATTAGATGCCAACGAAAACCCGTTCGGCCCATCTCCAAGAGCCGTAATGGCCTATTTTAAGACAGCTATGCGTCTAAACAGGTATCCGGATTACCTTGAGTACAGAGAGTTTATCTCCAACCGTCTAGCATTAAAGCCCCAGGAGGTTCTTCCAACCCCAGGCAGCGACAGAGGACTGCAGACCCTACTTCAATGCTTGTCGAAAAACTATGCGCGCATCGTAATACCTTCACCAGCCTTCCTGATGTATACACGTTTTTCCAAGCTTTTCTTCAACAGGGTTGAGCAGCCTCCTTCTTGGCTGGGTAGAGGCTGGGATGCTGTCTTCAGCCTTTCAGGCAGCGACGCTATCCTATTGTTAGGATCACCGAACAATCCGACTGGGGAGGTTGTTGAAGAGAGTACTCTGAGAAGGTTTCTGGAGGAATTCGGGATGGTTATTGTGGATGAGGCCTACGCTGAATACTACGGTAAAAGCTTCGTCTCATTTCTACGTGGCTTCAACAACCTGGTGTTAGCCAGGACTTTTTCTAAAGCATATGGATTAGCAGGCTTAAGAGCCGGGTATCTCATAGGTGAAAGCTCTGTTTTAAGAGAAGCCGAGAGAGCCATGGGGCCCTTCGATGTTCCAGCTCCGGCTGTGGAGGCTTCTAAAGCAGCTCTTGAAGACGAAGACTGGCTTAGAATGGTTGTCGAATCAACTTCTCTTAACAAGGCCTACATGGTAGACGGGTTGAACAGGCTTGACGGCGTTAAGACTTATGACTCTAAGGCGAATTACGTACTGGTATATGTTGAAAACGCTCAAAGAGTCTTTGAGAGGCTTCTTGCCGAAAACATTAGGGTGCGTTCAGTAACATCTGAATGGGGAGGGGTTGAAAAATCGTTTCTAAGAGTTACTGTTGGAACCCTGATTGAATTAAAATGCTTTCTACAGGCTTTAAGGAGGGCTCTGGCGAGTTGAACAGTCAGGTTTTCCTAGCACTTCCCAGCAAGGGGAGGCTATTTCAGCCTTCGCTTGAACTACTGGGCTCGTCGGGCCTGATAACCTATTTCCCTAACGATCGGAGTTACCAGGCGCTCTCCCGTTTAAAAGGGCTTGCAGTAGTGTTCAACCGTGCGGCAGATATTCCGAGGATGGTTGAAAACGGTGTTGTAGACCTAGGCATTACTGGGAGAGACCTTGTAAAGGAATCAGGCGTAGACGTTGAGGAGGTTCTTCCACTTAACTATGGTCACGCTAAGCTCGTGCTCGCAGCACCCTCCTCGAGATTCAGCGACCTTAATGATCTGCTCAAAAGAGAAAGCTTCAAAGTGGCAACAGAGTTTCCAAACATAGCGAGAAGCTTCTTCCAAAGCCTGAATGCTAAAGCTGAAATCATAAGCGTTGAAGGAACCTCTGAGACAATGCCGAACCTCGGCCTATCCGACTGCATAGTCTCGGTGATGAGCACCGGCACGACGCTTCTAATACACGGATTGAAGATTCTTTCAACAATCATGGATTCGCAAGCAGTTCTAATA
>JAOAJQ010000147.1 GCA_026414125.1 Thermoproteota archaeon | reverse complement strand
AGGCGGCTCAAGAACTCCTATTGAGTCGCAGGGGTTCTTGAAAACAAAGATTAAAGCTTCATGAGTTGCTTACGTATGGGACGATATACCTGCTCTTTGAACCGTACCTATAAGGGTTTGAAACACGATGAGCCGCTCCCATTCGTAGCGGTGTTCCTCCCCTTTGAACCGTACCTATAAGGGTTTGAAACCCCATTCTGCTTTATTTGACCCGGTTAGTCACGAAGGCTTTGAACCGTACCTATAAGGGTTTGAAACGAGGTGAACGCCCCCGTGGCCATTGACTGGGACGCCCACTTTGAACCGTACCTATAAGGGTTTGAAACCCGAGGGCGGGTATAGGGCTACTGCAGATGAGCAGGCCCGCATGCTGCTTTGAACCGTACCTATAAGGGTTTGAAACTTGGCCCACGGCGTGGTGTATGCCGTGAAATCCCCCAACTTTGAACCGTACCTATAAGGGTTTGAAACTCGTGCCCTGGTCCACGAGGACCACGGCGTTGATAAGCCTTTGAACCGTACCTATAAGGGTTTGAAACAGCTTCTGCAAAATGTTCATCTTTTCCTCCCTTACCCCGGCTTTGAACCGTACCTATAAGGGTTTGAAACACGAATGTGGGGGGGTGCGGTACCCTGAAGGTGCAGCTTTGAACCGTACCTATAAGGGTTTGAAACCCAGCCTCCGGCGACATGAGCGTACTATGGGGGCGCTTTGAACCGTACCTATAAGGGTTTGAAACCCGCCCTAAGGCGGCATGAGCGGACCTTGGGGGCGCTTTGAACCGTACCTATAAGGGTTTGAAACCCGCTTCCGGGCGGGCCGATGATGAGGACAGAACCCCTCTTTGAACCGTACCTATAAGGGTTTGAAACCGATCGTATCAGGATGAGCATGGGCTCACCGGTGAGGCTTTGAACCGTACCTATAAGGGTTTGAAACGCCTCCACGGGGAGGCCGAGGATCTCCGTGAGGACCGCCTTTGAACCGTACCTATAAGGGTTTGAAACCCGAGCCGTTCCCAAATCGCCTGTAGCCACTTCATGCTTTGAACCGTACCTATAAGGGTTTGAAACAGGGTAATCTCTGCCCCCCTCACAAGGTGGAGGTCCGCCTTTGAACCGTACCTATAAGGGTTTGAAACAGGGCGGCCGCGGCCGCCCCCGGGTCCAGCGCCTCTACTTTGAACCGTACCTATAAGGGTTTGAAACCCGAGATCCCTGTAAACCTCCTGAATGAACCACTTCATCTTTGAACCGTACCTATAAGGGTTTGAAACGTGGCCCAGAGGTGCCCTAAAGCCTTTCCGAAGCCGCTTTGAACCGTACCTATAAGGGTTTGAAACTCCAGGGCCAAGCGGTCCAGCCCGGGGGAGAAATGCCCCTTTGAACCGTACCTATAAGGGTTTGAAACTCCCGGTCCACCCCCTCACCAGGCACGGCCTAGACCGCTTTGAACCGTACCTATAAGGGTTTGAAACTCTCGGGCGGCGGGCCAGTGGTCCGCGGGGAGGTCCTTTGAACCGTACCTATAAGGGTTTGAAACGCGAGCCTTTCCAAGTGGCCCCGGAGAGCCTCCTGGCTTTGAACCGTACCTATAAGGGTTTGAAACGCCGTTGCAGCGGCAGGCCCATTCCCGCAGTTCTTGCTTTGAACCGTACCTATAAGGGTTTGAAACAGCGGCTTGCTCAGCGGGATGTTGCCTACATCGCTAGCTCCTTTGAACCGTACCTATAAGGGTTTGAAACCCACCTGGAGGGACTTCTCCGGGTGGCTTTGGAAGCCTTTGAACCGTACCTATAAGGGTTTGAAACGCCGACGCCGCCCTAAATAGCGAGCTGTGGAGCGCCCTTTGAACCGTACCTATAAGGGTTTGAAACTCCGATTTTTCCCCCGCGCCCTCCAGGAGCCTTACGACTTTGAACCGTACCTATAAGGGTTTGAAACGTGGCAACCCCTCCCGAACGAACGTATTTACAACCTGTCTTTGAACCGTACCTATAAGGGTTTGAAACCCAGCTTCCCCAGGAGGTCCCGGAAAGCCCCCTCATCTTCTTTGAACCGTACCTATAAGGGTTTGAAACCCATGTGACGGCATCCGTGCCGAGGGTGTTGACAATCTTTGAACCGTACCTATAAGGGTTTGAAACAGGGCCTCCCGGAGGCGTTCCGCTGCCTCCGGGAGGGAAGCTTTGAACCGTACCTATAAGGGTTTGAAACCCATGTGACGGCATCCGTGCCGAGGGTGTTGACAATCTTTGAACCGTACCTATAAGGGTTTGAAACTCCGCGTACATCTCCAGCAGGGTACCATCCGGCAATTCCCTTTGAACCGTACCTATAAGGGTTTGAAACAGCCTCTCCCAGAGCTTCATTTCTTCCTCCTTTACCCGGCTTTGAACCGTACCTATAAGGGTTTGAAACCGTGAACGCCATGCGTCCATGGGGAGATGACTACACGCTTTGAACCGTACCTATAAGGGTTTGAAACCTGGGATGACGAAGGGGCGAAAGGGGATGGAGGAGGCTTTGAACCGTACCTATAAGGGTTTGAAACAATGAAAAAGCGTTGACTAAAAGCATTTTCTCCCCCCTTTGAACCGTACCTATAAGGGTTTGAAACTGCTCCCGGTCCGGGGATATCCCGGGGTGCGGGCTATATTCTTTGAACCGTACCTATAAGGGTTTGAAACCGAAGCTCGGGTACGAGGAAGACCAAGGGGTTCAGCTTTGAACCGTACCTATAAGGGTTTGAAACAAGTCCTCCCTGCTCACCCCCACTCGCTCCAGGGCGGCTTTGAACCGTACCTATAAGGGTTTGAAACCCGCCCCATCATAGAGGCGGGAATGGGGCACCCCCCCCTTT
>JAOAJQ010000146.1:300-2871 GCA_026414125.1 Thermoproteota archaeon | reverse complement strand
CTCTACACCCTTTGCGGTCTCAGGCTCAGGAGCAAGAACCCAGTACCAGCTGCCATCAGGCTCCTCAAACCTTTTCGCACCTATTTTTTCAAGCTTCTCCCTAACCTCCGCTATCTTTCTAGTCATCAACCCGTTTTTATCGTAAATAATTACGCAATCCCTAGTCAGGTCGAGGTAAAACGGGTGCGTTACACTAGCCTCCTCAACGTCTATCAATAGTGTGTCAAGCTCAGTGTACAATCCCTTTTCTCTCCAAGCCTGAATTATAATGTCATCCATCAACTTGCAGGACATGGCTTCACGAATAATGCTAGTTCTCTCACTATACTTAATAGGCATATCCCGTGCAACGACCAGCAGATCTATGTCGCTCTCAGGTTTAGCCCTCCCCACAGATAATGAGCCAAACAAAACTATGGATTCCAACTTTGATCCTAATGTTTCGAAAAGCCTAACTACTGCTAATTCGAGCACAGGCAACCTGTCCCTGTTTTTTACCCTATTTCTCCAAGTAAACTCTGAAGTCTCCATCAGAGCTATAAACGGGTGTATAACCCTGTATACGCCCCTCTCCACCTTATCTGCCCAGCCATATGAGCACATCTTGTGCAGAAATATAGGGGCCTTCTTTGAACGCAGAGCCGCTTTAGCGTCTTTTGCCGTGAAAGGGATAAAACCGAATGACGATAGTAGTTTGAAGTACTTGACTGCCAGCCAATTAGGCAAGGCTTTAGCCATGAAACATATAGATTTAGGCCAACTATTAAATTTTACCTAATAGCTAATTATTACCTTTTAGGTAAAAAGATTTTTCAACCTGTTCCAAACGCCATGAGTCCTCTCTTAGACTCCTGTAGCAGACTCTGCTCATCCACTCCGAACACTTTAAGTACTCTCATGGCTGCTGGAACTATTTGATTCTTAACATAATATTCATAGTCGACATCCTTTTTTTCAGCCAGCTGGTACGGTTTAGCCCTCTCCCCTATTTTCAAAGACCCCTTCACAATAACGTAACCAACCTTGTCACCCACATCTATCCTCCAACCCCTCTTAGAAAGCTCGAGGGCAGCTAACACGTGAGGAGCTCTGACTTCATATGCCTCCGGAGGCTTAGTCATTCTCTTCCATACGATCATTTTCTCCATCTCAACCCTGCCGCTCCTGGTTTCCGCTATAATGTTTCTTACATAGGATACTGCCCTGCCTACATCCATTGTTTCAAGTATTGTTTTAATAACCCCTAGCTGAGTCTCCTTAGCGATTTCCGCCCAGTCCCCCCTGACAACTTCTAAGCCTACAATCTCGAGACCACCGTCTTCTAAAAGACCACCATATCTTTTCTTCGCCTCGGTGAAAAGTATTCTACAGTATTTCTTGTCTACTCGTGCCTCCATTTCAAGCTCATGCTCAATCCAGCTTACTAGCTCCTTAAGCTTCTCACTGTCCATAACAAAGATACTGTCAGTGTCCCCGTAGATTATCTTCATCCCCATCTGCCTGGCTTTCTCAATGGCCGTTCTAATCGTGTATCTTCCCCATTCCGCAACTGATTCGGCGACTTGCCTCAGATACCAGCGTGCGCCAATCCAGCCGGCGTAACCGTAAAGCGTGTTCGCAAGAATCTTGAGGGCTTTCTGCTTGGCGTCGAGAATCCTATGCTCAACACTCCCTTCCTCCACGGTTTCAAGCTTCTTCCTCACATTTCTTCGAGCCTCCAGAAGCTTCTGAAGCATTCTAGTATAAACTCCTCTATAGTCTTTTCTAAATCTGTGTTTAGACTCAGGCGAGACGTAGCAATCCTTGCATTCCTCGTCTTCCGGAACATATGTGTCGGGAGAAATATTGTATTTCAACATGATGTTGGGATACATTGATGAGAAATCGATAACACTGACGTTTTCATAAACGCCTTCCTGCGGCTGTAGAACCAAGCCACCTGCGTAAGGAATATATGGTTTCTCAACCCTTGGAGGTATTAACTCCCCCAAAGAGTAGGCCTCCCTGATCAAGTATGCTTCAGCCCTATGCCCCGAGGAGGCTGTGAAAACATGATCCATTGGTAGCCCGGTGATCTGGGAAAGCTGTATTGCGAAATCACCAAGCATCATCCAAATCCTGTACAACAGCTTTGCATACTCTTCTGATTGTTTGAATAGTTTTTCGGCCTCTGAAGGGCTTGACAAATACTCTGAGTATTTGTGCTCAGGAATCCTTTGGTCAAGTTTTAACCCGAGGGATTCAGCATACTCGTCCAACGTATATTCAGTCAATTGAGGGTTTTCTCTAGCATTATGAAAAAGATCGATACTAATCCTGCCGGTTACTGAAACATGTCCGAAAACACTTGTGTGAGGCTTAGCGTAGTTCCGTCCAACCTCCAGCTGAACGTCAACCCTTTTACATCTCTCTGCCAGATAACTCCAGTCCTCAGTTATTCCGTACCCCACTATAACGTCTGGATCAAACTTTTTCACCTGATCCAGAAAGCCTTCTATCAAATACTTGTCCGTTTTACCGTCGAACCTAAACTGTTTCAACTCCTTTCCATCGTAAGTGGATATTGCAACA
>JAOAJQ010000146.1:0-290 GCA_026414125.1 Thermoproteota archaeon | reverse complement strand
AGGGGACCCCTTTCCACCCACTTTAAGAAGATGCACCGCCATTACGCGGAGCTCCGGGATCTTCTCCTCCTCCAATGGTTTGACCACATTAACCTTGAATGTTTCGACGTTCGGAATGGACGGTAGAAGCGTGCTGCTCTCAATCTCTGCTTCAAACCAGGAGGAAGGGGTAAGATTTCTCTCAAGCAAGTATCTTGTTGAAAGCCTAAGGTCACCCTCGTAAGCCTTTTCGAATACCTCAAGCTTTTCTAGTCTCCCCACTACCTTCTCGACATTGTTAGACCTGTCAA
>JAOAJQ010000145.1 GCA_026414125.1 Thermoproteota archaeon | reverse complement strand
ACCATCGGGTTTATAGGGGCGAAGAAATCAGTACCAGTAATAAGTACTCCCTGATACCTTGCTTGAAAAACCCCAGAGGGCTCGACTGGGAGTCTCACTGTTATTTGAATGGGGCTAATGGAAATAAAGCTTGCAGAAGCGAAAGTTATGATCGCTAGGCTGGAGAGGACTAGGAGAGTGCGGAACTTTCTCTTCCGCATGTTTTCAACAGCCAGCGAGAAAGACACCAGAACGGACCCCAGAGTATCCGCCTGAATGAAAGAAACACCTATCAATTTTCTTCTCAATTCTCTGAGTATTCCAGCGATTTCATTTGACATGAAAACAAGAATTAGAGCCACTAAAGATAAACATATGAAGCCCAAAGCGGAAACCATTGAGAAAGGAGTAACCCTGAAACCAGGGTGAATAAGAAATAACATTACCATTAACAAGGTAAAAATCACAATTATGGTTATGACTCTCTTATTCCCTTTAGCGGAGAAAACTAACCGTTCGATCAAAAAAGAAAAAGGCACAATTAGGATGAAAAAGAAGACGGCTGTGACTGACGAATCCATGAGAATATTTTTTGTTTCTGAATAAGCTATTTGAATATAGTACCAAGATCTTAAGAGAGCAAGGTAGTAATCGCCATGCTTATTCTCCTTCTTTAACTCATAAGCAGATGCCATTTCTCTAAGGCTTTGACTGTAAAGTTCGTTAATGTAAGCACCTCTGCCTCCTCCCGTCAGCTGAGCTTCGGACAAACCACTCATTCTAGCTTTAACCAGACTTATGAGATCACGTGAAAAGTGTAACGGAGTTGGAATAATGTTCAAATATTTTTCTGAAACTTCAATCCCCTCCCCATTATTGGATAATATGCCTAACGCGGTCTGCTCAGTCATGAAAACTATTTTTATTCTGCTGTTAGGAGGTACGAAAACAATAGCCTCATAGCCTGAAGTCGGATCTCCAAGTATAATGTTCTCCCCGCTTTCAAACGAGGGTGGAGCGGACATTATGCAGCTAAACTGGGTTAATTCAACGTCACTCGCGTCTAGAATCCTGATATAGGACCCCATACTTGGAGTTAGAAGGGTTCTTGGGTCAAACAGGTCGTGCAGGGCTACTGTGCACGCTTTGAACATGCTGAGGTTTACAATCTTGTCTCCACTCCCATCGATGAGAGGATCGTCGAAAGTGAGGAACCTGTAGCCATGCGGCCAGAGATATCCTCCATATACACCCATGTCAGGAGCATACTCGATGTCTCCAGTAGTCCTGTTCACAAGATATGGTAGAATCTCGTATTCAGCAAGCGGAGCTGCCCAGCCTAGGCTTGGCAACATACCTTTAGAAACAAAAGTACCATCATCCATGTTCGCGAATTGTATCCATTCATGCCCATATACATCAGCCCTGTTCGTTATTCTTATGGAAAGCAGAATATCGCATTCATCCCCAGCTATACTTGTCCAGTTATATTCATACCAGTTCCTTGTTATGTTCCATAACCCCACACGACCGTGAACAACAACGAAGCCTATTCCAGCATCATCTTTATGCTTATGAGTGAAGAAACTACCTGCTTTCTGACCTCCGCTGATTGTTACTTTGTTAAAGTCGAACCACTCGGTGTCATTCAATATAGCGTTTATCAATGCAAAAGAAAACTCAACCTGTGGAACAACGTTTTCAAACTGTATTCTCTCAAACACGTTAAACGGAGTATTGTAAGATAACCTGGTAGATAGGGCAGTAGTAAAGCAGACACCCCATATTCCTGTTCTGGCAAATATTTCTGCCTCATATGTTAACGCTCCAGGAAGATATTGGCTAATGTCTAATTGGCTTGCCCAGAGCCCGAATACCCTATAGGTTGTACGGGATGCGTTCGCCGGCAAAACATCCTTATTTAAGCGGTAGCTGTTTTCTGAGGGACTATAGTCTCCATATCTTCCTCCTGTAAACAGGAATCGCGTAAGATCCTTATTGTAACTGTACCAATCGTACCAGGGGCCGCCTAAACCGTAGAAACGTCCGTAGCCGGCCACCGCTACCGCGTCGGAATCAGACGAGAAATCCAAGCTGATAGCCATCTTTATCGCGTACGGAGCTAGAGCCTTGTTTTCAGTAGTGCCGATGTGATCATAATGCCACACAAATAGATTAGAAGTCCCATCCCCGCTCTCAACCAATTCTTTACTGTGCCATATGAAGTCCCTCCCTCCAGCCATTGCTTGAGTGTGTCCTGAGAAGGCTATGAACCAGACTGGTCTCTTGGGAGGATTTTCCTTCAGCAGGCGAGCCAGCTCGAGTAGAGAAGCGATGCCAATGGCTTCCTCAGCCCCCGGCGAGAGGGCAGGAACTATGGATGCTGAGTCATAGTAAGCCATGAGGGCAATAGTATTCTCCATCTCGTTGAGATCTGTCCCGTTCAGCACTGCAACGATGTTCTTTGCCTTCGCATGTATCCATTTCATATTAACTTTCACAGTGGCGAACACTTTGTTGCCCGAAGCCGTGAGGCTTCTCAGGTAAGCACCGTCATCTCTAGAGACATAAACCCGAGGGAATTTCGTAGGAACATCAAGATTCTTGCGATCAGCTTCGCCACGTATAGTATCCTCTGGAGCAATGAAGACAACGGCTTTGGCACCTAGCCGCATAACGGTTAGCCAATTGTATCCCGAATTAAATTCCATTAAGGCAATACTGCCATTTATATCTGCTTTAGCATTATTAAGATCTTGGATTGTTCCAGACCCGCAGTAGACAAGGTGGCCAGTATAGTTGCCACAGGAAACTTGCACGTTGTTAGGGAGCAGAGCATATGCTATCATAGTCTTTTCCGATTCGTCATCTAGATGGATAGATATGCTGGAACCGTAGTCGGAAGGTATTGGGA
>JAOAJQ010000144.1 GCA_026414125.1 Thermoproteota archaeon | reverse complement strand
CGTCAGATGTGTATAAGAGACAGATATAGTTCACCCCAAGGTCATCAAGCTTGAGAGCAATCTTAATCTTATCCTCAAGCGAGAAGTTTATGCCAACAGCCTGGTTGCCGTCTCTCAGCGTGGTGTCAAAAATAAGGATCTTATTCTCCTCCAAGGCTAATCTTCCTTAAGCCATTTCAACCTAGGGTCGCCAGCGACAGCAGGATGATTAGGATCCACCATCACGACTTCAAACCACTTGTAAATCCCGTCCTCACCAACCCAGTATGAGCCAAGAACCCTCATGTTAGGATACTTCCGAGCAGCCCTCTCCTCAGCCATCTTCTGCCTGCTCTTACCCGGTTTGAAGAGGACAACGCCCAAATGCTTAGGCCTCCTTCCCGACCTTGGCCTAGGCTTTCTCCTACCTCCCTTCCTAACCCTAGACCTGACTATTATGAAGCCGGGCTTAGCCCTGTAGCCAAGCCTCCTCGCAGCATTCACGTCAGTAGGCTTCTCAACCCTAGTTACAGCCGGTTGACGCCTCCACTCTATCAGCCTCCTCCTACGGATGTCTTCGATGGAAGCGAGGAGAAGCGTTTCAGAATCCTTTGAAAGCCTAACCCTTTTCATACTGCGACACCAGCCTCCTTGCCCTACCAGCCTTAACCATAGCTACCCCGCACTTCGAAAGCATAGCGTAGGTATCTGACCCAGCCCACCTGTATTTAAGCTATTCAGTCGGCAATGCCAATCTAATACTCCAAAGGCTTAATCCTGACTAAAAGCCTGAAATCTGCATGCTTATTCTAGTTGCCAGCAACACTCCTACCGTCAGAATAGTATTCCTGCACGCTTATTCTCAGCCGGCTATTTCAGGGAAGATGAGGGTGGGGGAGATGGCGGAAGCCCCTCAGCATGCTCAGGCCGTTCAACATGCTTTACCGATATCTTGCTCATCAGGTCTCCGATGAACCCTAGAAGCCCTGTCACGACTGGAGAAACCAGGAGAAGGATCACAGTGATAACGCCCCATAACGCCACTATTTCTGAAAACGCAAGTACAAGGAGTGGTGTGGCTATGAGGAGCAATATCGGCATGGAAACGCCTTTGAATCCGGCTACCCAGTTCTTATCGAGCAAGTAGCATTCATACGTCCCCTGTCAACCGCATACCCGGTTCGGGCAACGTAGAGCTTAAGCCGAGCACCGGCAGGCTTCGAGCCCAGCGGTACTTGCGCAAGTCAACCTCAACCAGTGACCTGCAAACAGCCTTAAAGCCCGTGGACACTATGAGAGATGTTTTAGAAGCAAGAATCACGATGGCTAGTGAAACTCACAGATTAGCATAAGGAGCATGAGCGACATCTTACTATTTCCCTCGGAAGATTCATGGTTAAGAAAAAATCGAAAAACGTCTATTTAGGATGTTTATATGCTAAAAATGCGTTTGCAGTCAGAAAACCTACATATTGCAAGTCTTTGTTTTTAAACCCTCTAAAATCACGATTAGGCCTGAATGGGAAAAGCCTATGACTGCAGACTGCAAACCTAATTGGCTCGACGGAACCATCAGTAAAAATGCATGCGTTATAAGAATAGGGGATATTGTTTAAATCTCGGCTCTGCACAAGTCCTACAGATGGTTACAAGACTAGTAGGCCTCAGCGGTAAGCCTAATGTTGGTAAAAGCACGCTTTACTCAGCCTTAACGCTGAATATTGTTAAGATTGCGGATTATCCTTTCACTACATTGACCCCGAATAAGGGTGTTGGCTATTTGAGGAAGAAGTGTATCTGCAAAAGCTTTAACGTTGCTGACAATCCTGTGAACTCTAGATGTGTCAACGGCTTCAGGTTCATTCCGGTTGAGCTGGTTGACCTTCCAGGTATTGTTCCGGGTGCACACGAGGGAAGGGGTCTTGGAAACCAGTTTCTCTCCGAGATAAGTATGGCGGATGCTTTGATACATGTTGTTGACGCTTCAGGCAGCTTAGATGCTGAGGGTAGGCCGACTGATCCTGATCCTGAGAACACTTTGAGAGACATAAGGTTTCTGGAGGAAGAGTACGATCGTTGGCTCGCCGGGATTATTGAGAGGGGTGTTCAGAAGGCTCCTAGGGCTAGGCCTAGCAGGAGGAGTGTTGAAGATGCTCTAAGCCAGGTTCTAAGTGGCCTAGCTATAGGCAGGGGGGATGTTGAGAAGGCTGTTGAAAAAGTTAACCCGCCTGACGATTTCTCGAAGTGGAGCCGGGAGACGATGATTGAGCTAGCTAGGACAGTTAGGGTGATTGCTAAGCCGATGGTTATAGCGGCGAACAAGATTGACAAGAAGGGGGCGGAGGAAGGGGTTAGGCGGATGAGGGAGGCAGGCTATGATCCTATTCCGATTAGCGCTGAGGCAGAGCTTGTCCTCAGGAGGGCTGCTGAAGCGGGTCTTGTAGAATATTTCCCTGGGGATAATGAGTTCAAGATTGTTAGACCTGAGGCGCTTAGGGAGAAGCAGAGGGAGGCTCTTGAAATGGTTTGGGAGAAGGTTTTGAAGCCTTGGGGTTCAACCGGTGTCCAAGAGCTTTTAAACACCGTGTATTTCAGGGTTCTTAAAATGATAACGGTTTATCCTGTTGAAGACCCGAA
This sequence comes from Thermoproteota archaeon, assembly GCA_026414125.1. Taxonomy (GTDB): domain Archaea; phylum Thermoproteota; class EX4484-205; order EX4484-205; family JAAOZP01; genus JAAOZP01. The sequence goes on along the minus strand of JAOAJQ010000144.1, from coordinate 323 downwards.
TAAGCTTACTGATAAGAAGGGGAACGTTCTGCCTGATGTCTACCTTGTCCCGATGGGGATGAACGTTAAAGAGTTCGCCGGCCTTATACACAGCGACCTTATGAATAATTTTCTCTACGCCATTGACGCTAGACGTAAGATTAGGCTGAGCGAGGACTATGTTTTAAAGGATGATGACGTAGTGAGTATTGTGGCCGTTGGCAGACAGAAGAGCTGACTTAGACTAAAAACAATTGTTAAATCTATCTGTATTTTTCAACGTAGTAACCAGCCTGCTTCTTAGGACCGTAGAACCTGACTCCCTTCTCCATTATCCTCTCTTT
>JAOAJQ010000143.1 GCA_026414125.1 Thermoproteota archaeon | reverse complement strand
AGATGTGTATAAGAGACAGGGGTAAGGTTTAATGAAGATGGAAAAGCCATTTAGCCTTTTCTCAAGCGTGCTAGAAAAACAGTTAACACTGTCCACGGGACTACCGTTGGGGACTTCTTAACGGAACCGTGAGGCTTAACAGGCCGTTTACTGTGGAAACGTAGAACTCGGGATCAACTTCTGAGACAAGGTCTCCCGCAACGTCGATAACGTAAACAGTGTGAAGCCTCGAGTTCTTTATCTCCTCAAGGCTGACAGGCGGATTCCTATAGTACAGGTCGCATAGGCTTTTTATCTCATGGATTTCCTCGCTTCTCCTAAACCTCGGGGGCTTAGCCAAGGACGGGGGTATTTGAAGAACATAGTAGGGCGGGATGCCTAGGCCAAACTTGTCGACGAGAACACTGTACCTAGTTATCTTGCTGGCAACCCTAGCCCTGCAGTAGAGCTCAGGGTCTAAAGCGTTTTCCGGAGGCACGTATCCTGTTTCAACCTCAACAACCAAAGTCCCATGGCCCCTGACAGCGTAGATATCGCAGACAAGCCCACTTCCAAGATCGTGTTCAACATCAACCTCATAGCCTTTAAGCATGAGGTGTTTAGCGCAGACGAGCTCCATCACAGAGTGGTTTATCTTGACGAGCCCCTTCTGGCTGAGCTCGATAAGTCTGTTCTTCAGGTTTTCAAGCCTACTCCTAATATCCTGGTCCACGTTCCTCCCAATCCTGTTGACAAGGGTTTCAACGTCTTCTTCGAACTTGTTTCCGGGCAATTCTTCTTTTTAACCTGCTGACCATGGCTTTTAAAACATTCTGCGTGGAATCAAGATTTTTAGAGCAGTAACTACAGAAGGGCTTGCGAAATCCTTTTCTATTTTCGAAACGTTCTTCTTTTAAGCCCGGCGTGGGGAGTAGGCTTGGGCGGGAAGCGGCTGCAAGCCGATCCCGGTAGCAGCCTCTCACCGGGTTGCTGGGAGATAACATCAAACAGCAGCTTGGTGGAAGACTGCAGCTGGGAGAGGCAGAACAGCTGCGGCTCGTTCAGGCTTAGACCCACTAACCGGGCTTTCTTTTTTTAAGGGAAGACAAGACAAGGCTGTTTTAAAAAGGGGATATGCCCTTTGGCAGACCAGTCATCTCATTATACTGAAAAACTGGGCCGTCTAGACACACGTGCTTACCGCCGAAATGGCAGTGTCCGCACTTTCCGATTCCGCACCTCATCCTGCTTTCAAGAGAAGCATAAATATTCTCCTTTGAATAGCCCAGTTCAACAAGCCTCCTTAGGACGAACCTTATCATAACGGGTGGACCGCAGGTGCAGACTATAGCCCCTGCCTTGTCGAGCACAGGGTTTCCAAGTATTGTCGTGACAACCCCGACATTACCTTTCCAACCCTCCTCGCCAACGTCGACAGTCAGGTAGAGCTTCACGCCGCGGCCAGCCCACTCTTCAAGCTCACCCCTGTACATTAGTAGTGAGGGTGTTCTTGCACCGTAGCAAACAGCTATCTCGCCATAGTTCTCCCTCTCCCTGAGCAGGTGGAGAATAAGCGAACGCAAGGGTGCAAGACCTATTCCACCCCCAACTATGAGAATGTCTCTACTCCTCATCCTGTCAACCGGCCACCCCCGGCCGTAGGGTCCTCTTACTCCAACCTCATCCCCCACGCTGGCCTCGTGAAACATCCGGGTGACACGCCCCATCCTCCTTATGCTGAACTGTAAACAATCCTTGTCGAAAGGGGAGGAGCATATTGAGAAGGGGGCTTCACCAACCCCGTAGACGGTGAGCATTGCGAACTGGCCTGGCGTGAAGCCTTTGAAACAGTTTGGGCTCAGCGTAAACGTCTTAGTGTCAGGAGTCTCGTCTTTAACCCCGACTATCTTGGCTGGCTTCGGAGCATCCGGGTTTAACCCCATCTTTTTAAAACCTCCCTTATGTCTACGCCGGCTGGACATAGCGAGATGCATCTACCGCACCCGACGCAGCCGTAAGAGTTGAAAGCCATCGGGATCCTGCTGAGCTTGTGACAGAACCTGTGGCAGAGCCTTTCAACCCTGCTTGGCCTAGGGTCTATGCCGCTCGCCATCCTTGTGAACAACGGTGAGGCACAAGTGTCCCACCCCTTCGCCCTCACGTAAATATTCCTCTCCAAATAGTCCTCGGTGTCGAAACAATAGCAGACCGGGCAGGCGAAGGAGCAGAGGCTGCACTCCAAGCATCTTTGAGCCGCCTGTTGGAAGAAGCCTTCGTCAAGCGTTTCCTCAAGCTTAACTAGGCGTTCCCTGGCTATTTCAATCCTGCTGTTCATCCCATCAGTCAACCTATCTGATAGTTCTCCATACTCATTCAGATGCTCAGCGTCAGCTTCTTTAAAGAGGCTTGCGAAACCATCTACAAGAACCTGGCCCCTCCTGTTTCTAACCTCAACTAGGAGTCCCCCGGTTATCCGTGTAAGAGTAATGTCTTCACCGGATCCCCTGACAGGGCCTGCTTCGAAAAAATTGCAGAAACATTCCTCCCTAGGCTTGATGCAGGAGAGGCTTACAACAGTTATGCTTCTCCTCCTAGACTCGTAGAAGGGATCCGGGTTCGGGGGCTTTAGCAGAATATTGTCCAAGATATTTAAGGCTGACGCGTCGCAAGGCCTAACGCCTAGGAGAACCGTCTCCAAGAGTCTCAGGGACTCATGAAGGACCCCCGTCTTAGGATCATACTTGAAAACCACTTCCCTCTGCGGCAGGAAGAAACGTTTCGGGGGGAGTCTCGTGTTAGAGAAGTCTAAGGAGACTTCTCCAGTATGCTTAACGGCTTTGAAGTAGAAGTAGCCATCCGTCTCAACCGGCGCGAAAACGTTTCTGCTTGAAATAAGCTGGTCTAGAAGAAGTTTAAAACCGTCTTCGCTCAGGAAT
>JAOAJQ010000142.1 GCA_026414125.1 Thermoproteota archaeon | reverse complement strand
ACCTTGTGCACAGCCTCCTCCAGTGGCTCGGTTACAAGCCCACCGGCTTTAAATCCCCCGCCGATCAATCCTATTGGAAACTCGTCGTCCTCCATTTTAAGCCTTCTTATGACTCCATTGACAGTGTTTGCAAGCTCTCTTCCAGCGTCGCGCAGAATGCTCACCGCAACACTGTCCCCTTTTAACGCTGCCTCAGTCACTAGGGGGGCTAGCCTGGCGAACTCCGTGATGCTCATCCCACCAGTGTACACGTGCCATATTATCTCGTCAGGAGTCTTCGCATTGAACCTTTCCAGCAGGAGGCTGGTTATCATGGTTTTCGGGCCTCTCGCCTCGTACTCTAGAAGTGCTGCCACGATTCCTCTTTTAGCCAAGTAGAAACCGCTTCCCTCATCTCCAAGAATATACCCCCATCCGCCGGCCCTAGCATACTCCCCCTTACTGTTTATGCCGGCTGTCGCAGAACCTGTTCCCGCTATTATTATTGCGCTCTCCCTGCCCGCGTTAGTAGCGTAGAGAGCGGCCATAGAGTCGTGCACAAGCATTATGCTGCCTATGGGGAACCCTTCCACAGCGTTCTGCATGGCTTTAAAATCAAGGCTACAGTCAAGCCCGGCGAGGGACGCGACGACTATTTCAACACTCCCCGCGTCAACGCCTGCTTTCCGAATTACTTTCACACATGCTTCTTCAAGTGTTCTCCTAGCCCGCTCCACTCCAACGTTATGGTAGTTAGACGGCCCCGTCTCATCGTGAGAAGCCACTTCCCCATTAAGCCGGAGAAGCGCCGCCTGAGTCTTGGTTCCTCCCCCATCAATACCTATAACGTACTTCATTCTCCCTCACTTCTTATAGCCTATTCTCCTAAGGAACTCACGTCTATGCTTCTTATCATCCTCGTTTTCAACGCCCCTGGTCTTAACTCCGTCAACGACTCCGAGCACTCCTCTGCCAAGCATTGTTTCAGCTATGATGATGTCAACCGGGTTTCCTGTTGCGCAGAAAACAGTAGCAACCTCCTCAACATTCTTAATCCTGTTTAAAACGTTAACCGGGTAGGCGTTTCTCAGGACAACCACGAAAACGTGGCCGGCTGAGATCTTGAGGGCATACTCTACAGCAAGCTTCTCCAGCTCCTCGCTGCTGCCCTCATGCCTTACGAGAGCCGGCCCGCTTGACTCGCAGAAGGCGACTCCAAACTCGACCCTAGGCATGCTTGAAGCAACAGTTTCATAAAGGTCTTCAACGCTCTTAATAAAGTGAGATTGGCCTATTATCAGCTGCACCCCCTCCGGGGGCCTTATCTCAACGTGTTCAAGCTTCACGCTGGACATGGCTGTTTAAAAGCCTCCTGGAGGAGGTAAAAAGTTTTTAGGCTGCGGGCTGAAGCCATTATTCAGGAGTGTCTTATAGGAAAGGCTTCCTTGATCTTCGCCTTCACGGCGGCAGGGCTCCGCAGTGGCTGGTTTCAAGAATGATTCGTCTAGGGGGTGCTATTGTTGAAGCCATAGTATTGGAGTTCGGCACACTCGAGCTTTTAAAACGTGTTTCAGACCCGCTCTGGTTTCAAGGCTTCTCGAACGTTCTTGGGTATGATTGGGACAGCTCAGGCTCCACAACGGTTACAGCCGGAGTTCTTAAAACCGTCTTGACCAGCAGGGATCTGGGGGTTTACGCGTGCGGGGGCAAGGGTGCTGTTTCCCGTAGGACGCCGAGCGAGATAGAGAGTATAGTTAACAGTAGGAAAGTGGATGCTGACCCTGGAAGACTAGTGTATCTTTCAAGGATTTGCGCTAAGGTTGACAACTCGATGATACAGGCTGGGTACCAGCTTTACCATCATGTCTTCATGTTCGACAAGGAAGGTAACTGGGCTGTTGTCCAGCAGGGTATGAACACTAGGTTGAAATGGGCTAGGAGATATCATTGGCTCAGCGAGGGTTTGGCAAGTCTCGTAGAGGAACCGCACTCCGGAATAATAGGTGTCTCACAGCATGAAAATGTTCTCAATCTTACTGCTAGGGAGAGCAGGGAGAATAGGCAAGCTTCTCTCGACATTGTTAACGAGCCTCCTCAGAGGCTTAGAAGATGCTTAAGAACCATTGGAGAAACTTCTTCAGAAACTATTTTGAAATGGATCCCCGGTGCCTTGGAGCCTCCTGCCTACAGGATTGTGCTTGAGAAGAATGTTAACTGGAGAGCGCTTAGCGAAGCCTATGAGCTTAAACCAGGCAGCTACGAGGAGCTTCTCAGCATCAGGGGTGTTGGCCCCGGAACCCTGAGGGCGCTTTCGCTCGTTGCCCAAATAATCTTCGATGTGCCACCAAGCTGGAGGGATCCAGTTAAGTTCTCATTCTCGTTCGGCGGTAAGGATGGAGTTCCGTATCCTGTTAACAGGAGAAGGATGGATCGTGTAATAGGAATGCTGGAGGATGCCTTGTCAAGAGCTAAGATGGGTGAGAAGGATAGGCTGTACGCAGTGAGGAATCTTAAGGCTTTGGCTGAGAGGCTTGACGCTGCGACCAGCGTCGACGAGAGTGTTCAATAAAAAGATATATAGGCGGAGTGCGCCCGGCTTCATGTTGAAATGTCTCTTTTAGATGAGAAGAGCAGGAAGACGCTTCGCGGAGTATTCGACAGGGAGTTTAAGGACCCGGTTGACATAGTGGTTTTCACGGATAAGGGTGAATGTAAATACTGCAAGGAGACTCTTCAGATAGCTCAGGAGGTTTCAAGTATTAACCCTGATATTGTCGTGAAACACTATCCTTCTGAAAACAGTTTAACGGAGATTGAGAGATACAGGATTAGGCTTTTCCCAGCCACCATCATAAGATCCCCCGAGAAAGATTACGGCATAAGGTTTTTCGGAATACCCTCAGGATACGAGTTTGAAACCTATGTTAAGGATATTCTGATGGTCAGTAATAAGAAGACAATGCTAAAGGATTCTA
>JAOAJQ010000141.1 GCA_026414125.1 Thermoproteota archaeon | reverse complement strand
AGAGTTTTCGACAAGCTCTCTGACAGCTGTGTACAGTGCCCTAACAGGGTTTGAAAAACCAGCGATGTCCCTGTTTCTGTAGAAGAAGTCTGCAGGACTGATCTCTTTAAATTTCTCCTCAGAACTCATCTTCAGCCCTCTCCTCTCTACTCATCCAAATCCCCTTTTCCAACGACTTTCTTTGACGCTCCAAATATTTAAAAGCGGTGCTGAATTGAGCTCCCTTCAATATCTTTAGAACTGTCTTGAAAGCTATTTCACAGCTATCCTCCTCCCCGATTATTCCAAGAGTATAATTATGAAGGGCAAGCTTAGCGCCAGAAAGCTTCTCAATCTTCTTCCAAACCTTCCCGTCTTTTCCTATTATTCTCCCCTTTATTATTTTTATCCGGGAGTAGGACTCGCCGGCGAAATCCCTTAAGTCGATTATCTTCAGGACAAGATTATCATCCAGAAGTCTTAAAGCATCCTCTCCTGAGAACCCACTTGATACTGCATCCACAATCCTCCTCACTTTGAAGTATGCTTCAGGATCCTCAGCATTATACTCGACCCTAATAGTTCCATCCTGTTGAACCTGGATCTTAACCCTGGTTTCCTCCTCTATCTTCCTCTTTATTTCACCGTTCTTCCCAATTAAAACTCCTACCCTTTCCTGCGGAATGTTTAGGAAAAACACATTAGCCAATTCTGCCAGCAACCTCCTCAACGGATATTGGCTCGTCAACCCATTTTCTTTTCATGAAAAACCTGTTTATGTTCTCAACATCCCTTTTTAAAAACTCCTCTGCTAAGGGATGCGTAACCGGGACGGCTTGAGACAAATCTATGATGAACGGCTTCTCGTTCCAAATCATAACGTTATACTCGCTTAGATCCGCATGGATCAGACCGGCTTTATCACGGCTCTTAACTATGAAGCCAATTATCTCCATATAGATTTCATTAGGGTTCTTAAGCTCTTGAAGCTCTTTCAAAAGAGGAGCCCTCTGACCATTCTCGCCTATGAAGTTCATTACTAAAATGTTTTTCTGAACAAGCATTGGCTTAGGCACTGGAAGCCCAGCCTCATACATGGCTGTTAGGTTAGCATATTCTTTTCTCGCCCAAGTATAAACCAGCGATCGGCTGTCGCTCTTCACTTTTTCAAAACGCTTATCGCCAATAATATACTTCAGCATCATGCGCCTTATCTCCGTGTTGACAGTCAAGTAGATTTTAACCGCAACCTCAACATTACCCTTCGCAACAGCATGGAATACTTTCGACTCTTTGCCTGAAGATATCTCACCGTTAAACTCTTTTAAAACTCCTTTCCTAAGCAGGTCGTAAAGCTGCATTAAAACCTCAACGTTGAAAACCTCGCTGAAAACCTCAAAGTCCTCGCTTCTCTTAACCTTCATTCTCTGAAGCTTCTCTATGAGCTTTTCCCTAAGTTCCAAGGTGTTAAAGACTTTTTCACTCCTCATGTTTATGCAACATCCTGAAGCCCGTGAACCTCTACATTCTTTTTAAGATTAACTACTGGCTCCGCCAGCCTGCTCCTGCGTTTCCTTAACAAGCTCCTTGCTGAGAAGCCCGTTTTTAACCAGGTATTCTATTTGACCAATAGTATACCTGTGTAAAATTTCCCCTCGATCAGGCTGAAAAGACCAAGGCTCAACCAGAACAATATCGTTCAGCTTAATCCATATTTTTCTACGAAGCTTCCCCCTGAGCCTGCACTGCCTGGTTATACCGTCAGAGCAGAGGACCACAGCCCAGTTTGAGCCTGAAAGACCCTCCACTCTTCCGAATAATTGCCCCTCTCCAGGCGTAACTAAGGTTTCGGAAATATCTCTCTCGCTGTACACTTTTCTCTTTCCCAAGCCCTACTAAGCCCCGGTTCCCCCTCCTAATAAACTATATGTTTAAGGTGAGAAAGGCTTAGATGCGGATTATCATCATAAACATTACTCCGCCTATTTTCCTAGCGTTATCCAGCCTTCCTAAACCGCTTTCTAAAACTGTTTTCACAACCTTGTTTCCGACAAGGTTCACAGAGGAAGCATCCCGAATGCTTCTTAAAAGCTCCTCATCGTCTACAAGCCTGCCGCCGTAAAACTTTTCAGCCACATTCACCTCCAACCCTGTTTCATCCCTAATTGTTTTCCCTAGAAGCTCTCTGTCGCACGCCCCTACTATCTTGGTTGAGCCAACCGAATGCTCCTTCATGTAGAATTCCTTGCTCATTTTTCAAAGGCTTTTAACTGGCGAAACAGCGCCGCAGCTCAAGCAAACGAGTTGAACAATACCCCTCTTCTCCCTGCTCAGCTTCGTATCAGGCCGTTTACAAACAGGACATTCTACATAGGCCTTTATGTAGTCGGCTATAACCGTGTCCAGCTGCTTAGGAAGAATCCTACCCTTGAAAACATAACGCCCCTCACCGATTTCAGAGTATGGTGCTGCAAGCCTTAAAGTCATGTATTTTAACAGGTGCTTCACATCCCTGTTAAGCAGGTCAGCTATCTGGCTAAGGTTTTGAACTATAGTCTTATTCTTCTCACTTATGCATTCAACACTTGGAACGTTCAACCTATCCCTGCTCTCAGTCTTAGGAACCATACTAAGCCCTCTGTCCAGCCACTCTAAGTATTTATCCTCACTATCTGTCTTCTTCACTTTCCTAAGAAGGAGGAGATAGAAACTCTTTAATAATGCTTTCTATCAAGTGTCTTGACCCTGTATGAGCAGCATAATTGTTGTAGGGAGCTCTGGCAAGGATGAGCATTTTAAAATACACTCCTTCTATGGTCTGCCCAAGGTTTTCCACCCTTTTCTGAAAAAGACTATTCCAGTCTCCAGGATAAGCGAGCTCCTGGGGTCAGAATGGGATAGGAATAGGGTTTACGGCTTGCTTGAGGCAAACAGCCTGTCTCCCGTGAAATACAGCTACGGAGGTAGGGCTCCACACGTGGCCTATG
>JAOAJQ010000013.1 GCA_026414125.1 Thermoproteota archaeon | reverse complement strand
CCCTAGAAGTGTTCTTCCTCACGAAAAGCGAGATTAAGAGGCTTGCCTTTGAACAGCCTACTCCAGAGGAGCTTGCAAGAATCCGCATGCAGGTTAACAGCCGTAGACAGGAGTTTCTGAAGTATGAGAACACTACTCCCGCCAAATTCATACAGGGCTCTAGAGAGTTCAACGATCCTCCTCCGGAGCCGGGGCTAGTCTTAAAAGGGATCCCGGCGAGCCAGGGTGTGCTCACAGCACCAGTCAGGGTTTTGAGAAACGTGGAAGACATTTGGCAGGTGAGAGCAGGAGAGATTCTAGTGGTGCCGCGTACAGACCCTGGTTGGACACCTGTTTTCAGCAAGATCGGCGGCCTGATAACGGAGACTGGCGGGATGCTTTCGCACGGCGCTGTAGTCTCCAGGGAGTACGGTATTCCGGCTGTCACGAATATTCCGAACGCCTGCAGGGTTTTTAAGACTGGGCAGATTATAACAATAGATGGGAACAGTGGCATTGTTAGGATTGAGGGGGAAGCATAATGGAGCCGTTGAAGCATAAACCGAAGAGCCATGATGAGTGGAACGAGTCTTATTATTTTGTTTTCTACGATGTGAAGCAGAGGCTTGGCGGAATGACTAGGTTAGGCTTCAAGCCTAACAAGAGGGAGGGCATGACTTTTCTCTTCCTCTTCCTGCCGGACGGCTCCGCCGCGGGCTACCAAGCTGTTGAGGAGATTGAAGACTATATGCTTCAGGATCTGCAAGTCGGCCATGTAGCCCACAAGCCTCTTCCCGGAGGGTCTTGGAAATACTTTTTCGAGGGGAGAATGATTACAGTCAAGAACCCTTTGGACCTGCCTAGGACTCGGGAAAACCCGTCTCTATCTTCAGGCGTGTTCCCCGTCGAAGTAGAGCTTTCATTCACCCCTATCAACGATGTCTACGAGTATAGTGCACACATGACGCCTGAGTCGAGAGAGATTGGGAAGAAGTCTGGAGACGAGCACTGGGAGCAGATTGGTATTGTCGACGGGCATATTCGCATAGGCGGGGAAACATTCCGGGTTGAGCAGTCCATGGGTCAGCGCGACCATACTCACGGTGTTCGAGAGTGGACCAGCATAGACTACTGGCTTTACTACGTTATCTGGTTCTCAAGAGATCTTGCAGTTAACCCTGCTGCGATAATAATGGATGACGGCAGGGTCTCAACGGGAGGCTTTATTTTCGAAAAAGGAAGGAATATTCCGATTGAAAAAATCAGTGTTCTCGAGCAGGAGTTTCGCGACGAGGTACTACCCGTCAGCTCAAAACTGGAGCTTATCGACAGACTCAGTAGGAGACATGTACTCGAGGCTAGAGCCGGGCCAATGATCCCGGTGCCTTTCGTAGACAGCCAAGGAAACGTTTCAATACTTGTACAGTCCTTCGGCAGCTTTAAGCTGAACGGTTTAGAAGGAGGATACGGTAGCTTCGAAACGCTCAGGAGGAAGACGGGGAAATAAGCTCCGCCGCATCATTGCTGCGAAAAACTTGTGGAGAGCCATTCTAAGAGCCCTGAGCCTGTTTCCCCGTTCTCTTCAAGACGGTGGACAGCCATGGCTTCAACAAGCTCAGTAGTCCCGCCTGGGAACCTGCGGGTGAACTTGATGAAACTGGAAGGTGACAACAGTTTCGAGTGGACAACATACTCTTTACCGTCTTGACACAGTATTCTGGTGAACGCTCCGGCAGGTATATCCGAGCCCCCGCTGTACTCTGCCTTAGTCTCCACGCTTAAAACAGGAATGCTTCCCCCGACTCTGGAAACCCCACCCGAGAAGGTCGTCACTCCTTTAACAGTATCCATTCTAAGCCCTATTGAGAAGTCTCTGAACTGAGCGTGGAAAGCATACCAGTGGTCTATGTGCCACTGTCTAGGCCCCCAGCTCTTATCCCTCTGCCCGTATCCCCAGATGCTTTTCTCAACCCCTCCGATTCTTATTTTCCCCAATACTGTTCCAGACTGTTCAAAATGACCCTCCCAGGATGTTCCACTCCCCCGGCCGAAGTTGAACGCTGGAAACCTGCTTGCCCAAAGAAACTCAGCCTCAAGCTCTGGGCTTGAGAAAAATATTCGCCAGCTCTTCAAGGCTTCAACCATCTGGAAGCGGAGACACCCGTCGTCTAAACACTGGAGGGTTTCAATGCTGAACGGTGTCTCATGCTCTTTGAAATATAGGTGTCTCTCGCCACTGTGAAAGACGGCGAAGACAAACTCTCTCTTGGGTAAGTTGGGGTAGAGACCTATGGTTGCGAAACCTGAAACCATGTTTTCCAAGTCAACGAAGTTGAAATAGTAGCTTTCCCTCCAATCCTTCCTCTCTGAAGGCCTATGATTCTCCTCATCTACTGGTGAAGGAGTGCTCATCATTTTTCAACCAGTTACTCTGGAAGATAGTAGAGCACCGGGTCCCTCTCCCTAAGGAAGGGAAGTGTCTTCATCTTTATCGCCTTCATCTTGATACGGGTGAAAGCCGGGTCCTCGTCGTGAGTCATGAAGAAGGGCAGATATTCCTCCTGTACCTCGCGAGATATTTTCCAGTCCACCTCGCCAGTCACTCCAACAATATCCGTGTATCTTACGAAACACCTCCAGTATGCTTCAGCACCTGCGAGAATCAGCTGCCTCCTGTCCATTTCCGCAAACCTCATGTAGAGCTCCATTTGGGCTGCGTCAGCAGCCTCAGCATAGGCGGAGAGCTCGTCAAGCTGCAGAGGCACGACAGTGTCGTTTCTCTTAGTGTAGACAGCTATTTTCGTCACCAGCTTACTATAATCGCTTGGCTCAACAACCATAGTGCCAATATCGTTGAACGTCGCTCTAGCCCCACGGATAGCCATTGCGACCCCGAGGGTTGAGCTTGGCAGCTTAGCCTCAGTCGCAGACCAGGGGTGCCAAGGGCGCCTCCCATCGTAAAGATTCGTATACTCTGAGATGACAAGTATCTCGTTCTCACCGAGAGAGTATGGCCCATGGTTAACGATTTTCGCACGAGCCTCACACTCGTCTATGAAAGCATAAATGTCTACGGAGCCTATTGCACGTCGCACCTTAACAACCTGGTTCTCGCCGACGGGTTGAAGATTCTCCTTAACCCAGTTTAAAGCATTCTCGTTCAACGCGAGGTTCACCCCTCCGGAGGCGGCGACTGTCGGCTTCCCAGTGTTGAAGTAGCTTGTTGCGAGACGATACCAGTGTTCAAGCATCCATCTCCACTGCTCCCTTTTTTCAACAGGCTCCTTAGAAGGATCCCCGTCATGCTTATTGTATATTATGCCCATTCTAGCAAGAGAATAGTAGAGCCAGAGGTAGGAGACGGAGAGGGCCTGTATGGGGGAGAGCAGGTTTTTGCTTCTCTCAGCAAGCTCCTCCGGAGTTATTCTGCTCCAAACCTTCTTCATAACTTCGTAAAGATGGTGATAAGTCTGGTAGAAGCCGACGCAAATATACGCGTTAACCGGGAAAAGCTTGGACTCCAGAAGAGTCCTCTGGGTCACGATGTTCAGAAAAACACTGCTGAGATGGGATATCTGCTCATTTATCTCAGCCACCCGCATGGGCATGAGTGGCGAATCCCTGTCGAAAGTTAATAAGTTTTTAACGTAAGGCATATAGAACTGTTCGACTGTTCTCAACCCGGCAGCTGGAGGAGGGAGCAGGCTTGAAAATAGTGGGCCGAGGCCTGATCACGATAAAGACTAGGGCGGAGGGAGAGCTTCGCTACGTTAGAAACGTGAGGGACGTGCTGGCCTTGTTGAAAGAGGGGGCTGCTGGGAAAATAGTGATGGTTGACGACGCGGGGGTGACGATGCTTGGGCCAGTGCTCTCTAAGCTGGCTGGAGTAGTATGCCTTTCAGGAGGCCTAGGCTCCCATCTCGCCATAGTCAGCCGGGAGTTTTCAATCCCTGCTTTAATGGGTACGAGGCTTGAAACGGATAAGCAGCTTCACGGGAAAAGGGTCATCATCGAGCCGCGGGACGGGGACAGCGGGGTCCTGATGATAGACGAGTAGCCGGAAAAGCTAAGGCTTAAATATCTTTTTAGAATAAAGCAGTAGAAAATAATTAAATAATTTATGATTAGCAGGGTCCTTAGATATTGCTACGAGCTTTCCAGAAACCAGTGGCTTAAACCCGGTGAATTAAGAAAGCTTCAAGAGAAGAGGCTGAGGGCCATCATCAGGCATGCCTACGAGAAAGTCCAGCTTTACCACAGCAAGCTCAACTCCGCCGGCCTTAAGCCCGACGACATCAGGACGATAGAGGATTTGAAGAAAATACCGTTCGTAACCAAGGAGGAAGTCAGAAACGGCATACCCGGTCAGAGCATCGTGAAAGGATACGATCTTGAAGACTGCGTGCAGGCGTCCACCTCGGGAACAAGCGGCGGCCCCATGCCTGTCTTCTATGACAAGAGGTTTCTAGACTACTCTATGGCAAACTGGTATTTCAGAAAAATAATGGCCATGGGCCTCAGTCCCTTGGACAAGAGGGCTTCAATAGAGTACGGTGCACCGGAGCTCAACACGGTTAACATAGAGAGGACCACGATGAACCGAGGCTTGAAGCTGAAATCAAGAGGAAGGGTTGCACTCGGACCAGTTGTATCCCTGTTAAGACATCTTAGAAAGAGAATCTATATCGCAGATAATGCTGAAGAAGTGCTAGCGGAAATCGTCAAGTTCCAACCGAAACTAATCGACGGCAACACGTAGTACCTCAGGGTCATTGCGGAGACGATTATTGATAAAGGGGTCAAAGAGGTCCATCCGAAAGCCGTTAGGGGTGACGGAGAGGTTCTGGACGAGCCTACGAGAAAATTCTTGGAAACAGTTTTCGAATGCGATGTTTTCGACGAATACTCAACCTGGGATTTCGGACACGGTGCTTGGGAACGTGTTGAAAGAGAGGGTTGCCACATAGATGCTGACTTTCTCATCATGGAGATCATCCGGGACGGTGAGCCGGCGGCACCAGGCGAACAAGGCGAAATCGTCGTAACCGGATTGTTAAACTACACGATCCCCTAATACGCTACAAGGTGGGTGATGTTGGAATATTCAGTAGAGACATATGCCCATGCGGAAGAGGCCTTTCTCTTTTAAAGTCGGTTGAAGGAAGAATGGTTGACTGCTTCAGACTACCCAAGGGTAGAATTGTCACCCCGAAGACCATAATGACTGCAATCCAAGGCTGCCTAGGTGTATCAAGGTATCAGGCGGTGCAGGAGACAGCAAACAAGGTTACAATAGAACTTATGAGGAGGAAAGAACGACTCAGAAGTTTCTGTTGAACAACTCGTAGCAAGGTGCCGTGAAATCCTGGGGGCCGATGTTGAAATAGAGGTCTTTACTGGGGATAGGAAGAATATTCTTCTCGGCCGCAATCTATCTACAAGAATTCTATATCCGTCTTCTTTCGAGGGCGCGTCATAGCCCTTTTCATCTTTATCATCCAAATCGCACACTACCTTTTTCTTCCCGGTGTTAAAATCTTTTAAGCAGACGCGACGAAAAGAACACTTCAGGGTGATGAAACGCCTTTCTCATCGTAAGGTTATGAGTAGCCTCATCCCTATAGCTATTAAGACTGAATACCGGAAAAATATGCTTTTCATTACTCGCGTGCCCAATTTTAGATGGCGCCGGGGAAGGGATTCGAACCCCTGCGGCCCGCATGGGCCACTGGCTCTCAAGGCCAGCGCATTACCACTCTGCCACCCCGGCGGACAGCATTTCTTCCAGTTTAAATTAAATAAGCTTTTTCACCGGGTAACGTTTAAAAGCTGTTTTAAACCTGCTCTTTCAAAGTGATGCTTATTGTCTGAAGACAAGGAACTGGAGCGGATCCTGGAGGAGAAGAGGAAACGCCTGTTGAACAGGCTTGCCAAGAGCAGCGAGAAGAGTGAGAAGGCCACTCCTCCGAAACCGGTTGACGACGTGGATAAAACGGTTTTAAGCCTCTTGGATGAGAAGGGTAGGGAGATACTTTCGCTCGCTGAGCATGATTTCCCGGAGGAAACCAAGAAGGCTAAGCTACTGCTATACGCGCTTGTTAAGAGGGGCTATGTAGACGGGACTGTGGACGCGGGGGACCTATACAGGTTTCTAAGATACCTTGGGATCCCGGTTAGGTACGAGTCCCGCATAATTGTTGCAGACGGGAAGGAGAGGAAGCCTCTCTCGGAAATACTTTCGGAAAGAATATCCGAGCTTGAGTAGCCAGCCTGACTCATTCAGAAACCCATAATAGGTTGAGCACAACAGGCCTAACAGAAAAGGATTGCAGCTCTCAATACTGCTTCCCGCATCCGTCATAGGTGTTTCAGAGGATCTGAGGGTTAAAACTTTCAGAGCCGGCCTCGTCGGAAGGGCTGCAGCAATATTCATGGTTGACGAGATCGTGATCTATCTTGATAATCATGACGCGGAGTCCATGGAGAACCAGAGGGTTTTCTCAAGGCTTCTCAACTACATGGTTGTCCCCCAGTATTTGAGGAGGCTCGTCTTCAAGAAGCATGAGGAGCTTAGGTTCGCAGGCCTTCTACCCCCTTTGAAAATACCTTCGCACACAGTGCCCGCGTCGCTTAAGCACGTTAAGCCCGGGAGCTTCAGGCTCGCCGTCATCGTTAAGGTTGACCGCAGCAGACTTGTTCTGGAGGCGGGGCTTGAAAAAACCCTTCTTGCGCCTACGCCGGAGCCTCCGCTTGAGGCTAGGGTCGGCAGCATTGTTCTAGCAAGGGTTGAAGACCCTTCAAGGCTCTCCGCCAAGATAGTCAGCCCCCGGGAGCCGCCGTTCTACCTGGGCTACCGGGTTTCAACACCCAAGAAAACTCTTGGAGAATTCCTGGGGAGTGTTGAAGCTGTTAAAATAGGGACTTCCAAGTATGGCGACCTGGTTTGGAAGAGGCTGGACGAGCTTAGGAGACTCTTCTCCGGCGGGGAGAGAGTGATGGTGGCGTTCGGCTCGCCTTCAACGGGGCTTAGAGAGATACTGGCCAGGGAGGGGGTTAGGGTTGAAGATGTTTTCAACATGTTCGTCAACACTGTTGGGGAGCAGGGTGTTGAAACGGTGCGCACTGAGGAAGCACTCTACATAACTCTCCCCCTGCTGGCTTCCCTGGCGAGAGGATACTGGTAGACACGGGTTTCCAAGGGAAACAAGCCTCCAAGGGGTTTCATTCCCCAGGGGAAAAGGTTAAAACGGGTTGCTCATTCCTTTGACAACCACGCTGGCTAAAAGGGATTAAAAGATGGGTCATAGAAAGCAATCCGCCCCGAGGCATGGTTCGCTCGCGTTCCGCCCTAGAGCACGGTTTAAAAGATTAACCCCCCGGATAAGATTCTGGCCGGAGGTTGAAGGCGGAGCTAGGCTTCTAGGCTTCGCCGGCTACCGGGTGGGCATGACGCACGGCTTCACGATAGACACTTCCGACTCCTCGCCCTTCAAGGGGAAGGAGGTTTTCACCCCTATCACAATTATTGAAACACCCCCGTTAAGCATTGTCGGAGTAAGGCTCTATGGGAACAGTCCTCAGGGCCTCAGAGTCATATGGGAGGGATGGGCGAAAAACCTTCCCGGAAACATTAAGAGGAGGATAGGCTCGCTGGCGAACCGCAAGGAGGCGGAGGAGCCACGGGTCCCAGAGGATATTGCTGAGAAAACGAGGGAGGTCAGGGTAATAGTGGCGACGCAGCCCAATCTCGCAGGCCTAGGGAAGAAGACGCCGGAGGTTTTTGAAATAGGCGTCGGCGGGGGGAGCGTGGGAGAGAGGATCAGCTACGCCATATCCCTGCTGGGCAGGCAGGTCAATGCGAAGGATGTTCTGAATGAGGGCGCGTATGTTGATGTTTTCGCAGTAACCAAGGGGAAGGGCTTCCAGGGTGTTGTGAAAAGGTTCCGGGTTAAGATTCTCGACAGGAAGAGCAACAAGACTAGGAGAGGCGTAGCAACACTGGGCCCCTGGAAGCCTGCTGGAGTAATGTACACTGTGCCGAGGCCCGGTCAAATGGGCTTCATGCAGAGAATGGTTAGAAACCTGCAGGTTCTCAAAATTGTGGAGAACCCTAGCGAAATTAACCCTGCCGGAGGATTCCACAAATACGGCGTCGTAAGGAGTCAAGCAATCATCCTGAACGGGAGCGTACCCGGAACGCCTAAGAGGCTTGTTAAAATACGGGTTTCAGCCAGGAAGCATGACGTTAAGCCTAAGCAGCCGCCTGTTTTAACGCACGTCAACATTAGGAGGACTGTTGCAGCATGATGAGCCTCGAACAGGCTAAGGTGAAGGTTCTAAGCGAGAAGGGGGAGGAGGCGGGTGAAGCCTCAATACCCTTATTCATCCTCCAGACGGAAGTTGAAGACCACCTTGTTAGAAGAGCATTCCTAGCGGCGCAGTCGAGAAGACTCCAGCCGCAGGGCAGAGACCCCATGGCCGGCAAGAGGACTACTGCTGAAAGCTGGGGCGTCGGATACGGCATAGCCAGGGTCCCGAGGACTGAGAGGGGGGTCGCCAGGTTCGCCCCAATGACCGTTAAAGGAAGGGTTACGCATCCGCCGCGCGTTGAGAAGAAGATTAGGAAGGAAATTAACAGGAAGGAGTATAGGAAGGCTTTCGTCTCAGCGTTGTCAGCAGTCTTCAAGAAGGAGGCTGTTGAAAACAGGGGTCACAGGCCTGGCTCAGCAAGCATCCCGATAGTCTTTGCGAAAGAGTTTGAAAACATTTCCAGGACGCGAGAGGTTGTCGAGCTGTTTGAGAAAATAGGCTTGGAGCAGGAGCTTGAAAGAATATACGGCAAGCCGAAGGTTAGGAGTGGAAAATCAAAGTGGAGGGGGAGGAGGCTCAGGAGGAGAGTCGGCCCCCTGATAGTCGTCTCAAACAGTAAGGCTAATGTTGTTAAAGCAGCCTTAGGAATACCCGGAGTGGATGTCAGAACGCCGGAGAAGCTTTCAATAATGGATCTCGCGCCAGGAGGAGTGCCGGGGAGGCTGACGATATGGACGCTCCCCGCTCTCCAAGGGGTTGTTGAAAGGGTGAGGAAATATGTCTCAGAGTAGCATAATAATCAGGCCGGTTTCAACCGAGAAGTCTTTCAGGCTAATCGAGAAGGAGAACAAGCTGGTTTTCATAGTCGACCCTAAGGCGGATAAGAACAATATTAAAGAGGCTGTTGAAAAAAGCTTCAACGTCAAGGTTGAGAAAGTCAACATTATAAGAAGCATAACCGGGGAGAAGAAGGCAGTGGTCAAGCTTGCTAAAGAATACAGCGCGATGGACCTTGCAAGCAAGCTTAAAATAGTGTAAGGAGGATGATGATTAAATGGGTAAAAGACCAATAGTAAGGAGGCGCGGAAGATCACCCAATTTCATGGCTCCAACCCACAGAAGAGTAGCACCAGCCAAATACCCAACATTAGCAAAAGGAGAAAGACTCGAAGGAACCCTTGTTGCACTACATCACGACCCGGGAAGAGGAGCACCCCTCGCGGAAATCAGGCTCGACAACGGGAAAGTCTTCCACACCGTAGCAGTTGAAACCATGCACGTAGGCCAAAGAATATCAATAGGACCAGGAAGCCCACTCGCAATAGGAAACATAATCCCACTCGCCGAAGCACCTGAAGGAATAATGCTCTCAAACATTGAGCGACACCCAGCCGACGGCGGAGCACTCTTCAGAGCATCAGGCAACTACGCAGTCCTAATCGGGAAGACAAACGGAACAGCCATCCTCCAAGACCCCAAGGCGAGAACATTCATCATCGACGCAAACTCTCTCGCAACAATCGGAGTAATAGCAGGAGGAGGAAGAACAGAAAAACCATTCCTCAAAGCAGGAACAAAACTCAAATACATGAAGAGCAAAGGAAGACACTACCCAATAGTAAGAGGAGTAGCAATGATAAGCGTGTATCACCCCCACGGCGGGGGGAGGCATCAAAGTGTTTCCCGCTCCACTTCAGTTAGCCGTAATGCTCCGCCTGGTGCCAAGGTTGGTTTGATTGCTCCCAGGAAGACCGGTAGGAAGAAGACTAGGAGAGTATCGGGATAGGGGTTTTTAAACTTAGCAGTATTTCTATTTATATAACTAGCTAGGTTCACTGTACGCCTTGCGTGTTTCAAACCTTTACGGGTATTCTCTAAACCTTGGCATGAATTCATAATGGGTGGGGCAAAGTTTTTCCTCCCCACTTATAAATAGCATGTGAAATAGCAGTTAGCATCCTCTTAGTGGTAAGAATGACGGCTTTAAAAGGGAATAGTGGGACGCGCACATGACGAGGCTGTTGAGGAAGGGTTCTTAACCCAACCCCCATCTTATCCGTCTAATAGCTAAAATGAACGCAATCATCGCATAGATGAGGCTTATTAGCAAATTTGCTAGAATGTTTACAGGAGGGGAGCCGGTGATCATGCCCTTCAGTGATAAAGCAAGCGGGGTCGTAGGTACTAAATAGATAAGATACTGAAAACCGTTGGAAAGTTCTCTATGGAGATGAAAAGAGGATTAGCAAAGGTGAATACCATGGAGGTGTGAGGTGAAATTATAAATCCATTCATAGAATACCTATAAGGGTTTGAAACTTGAAATGTTTAGGATAGATGAAACCATGTTAAGAAGTTCATAGAATACCTGGTTATTCTCAAGACTGCAACACCAGAGTACTTTCTCGAGAAATACCCGTCGAGGTTCGTTAAGGCTACGGGGGGAAACGCCTACCTGATGGATACTGAGAACAGAGGGTTGTCGAAGGGCTTGTTGGGAAGCTGGACGAGTACGGAGGCTTCGTTCATCAGGTTCAGAGTCACGGATGCTGACGGAAACCAGATTGAGCTCAGGCTGACCCAAGGAGGGAGGCTGATGCCGGTTTCCGATGGGGGAAGAACCATGATAGGCGGGGTGGAGCTGAAAACAGTGAGGGACGATGCTGGAGGCGAGGTGGCGAGGCTCCTGTTCCTACAGGAGGAGGGTTTAAACAGGTATGGTGGAATCATCGTCCTAAACAGGAGGCTTCCCTCTAAACCAGTATTGTTCCTGAGCAATGACGAGCATGTCGTAGAGATAGAGCTAGGCCAGAAATACCTTGACGTAAGCGGGATGCTTAAGAGAATCATAGGCGGGGAAGAATACTGGAGGCTCGGCGGAGAACTGTGCAGCGGGGACGCGGTTCTGGGAGTCGTGTACCGTAAGGAAGATGGCAGGGTAGATTCCGCGTGGACTCAGAGCGCTGACGCGGAGTTTAAGATTAAGGAGGCTAAGGACGTGCTCGGCCTGCTCGTCGTCAGGAAGTGTTAGAGCAGAGTTTTCCGAAGGGTTCTTGAAGTTCTACGGCGTCAAGGGGATGGGTGAGGGAGCTGCATTCAGGGTGAGCGAAGCCCGGTTCAGGGAGCTCAGCGGGTACGGCCCGATTCTTGAGGCGAGTCTGCCTAGTGGTGAAGGAATCCTGTTCCGTATCGATGTAGGTGAAGATGGTAAATCGGTATCCTCAAAGCTGGCCTTAGCAGTAGATCGATATGCACCGGAGATAAACCCGATTGAATACTATAGAGCTCAAGATTAAGCTTACCGAGCGTGGTGAAACGTTCGAGTACACCTTGAGGGATGCGATGGTCGTCGAGTACGAGGACAGCAGGGGCATCCATAGAAGCGTTATCGGCTTAAGCGAGCCTCTCCCCGATAAAGTATTGAAGGAGCCTCAACACGTCGTTGCTAAGCTTTTCAAGAGCCTCTTGGGAAAGCTTGGATATAGGATTCTGGAGGAGGAAAAACGCCTTAGATGGCAGGATGAGAATGTATTCTTCAATTTTCATGTAGAAAAACCGGATGGGAAAATAGTACTAGTGGAATGTAAACATGGCGATGAAACCGTCAGTAAAATAGATCAAGCCGATAAATAAAGCCGATAAATATTTTAGAATTGCTAGAGAGAACGGTTGGAGGCTGATCTACAGCTTACTACACGCTCCTCAGACCTCTGAAACTAAAGAATTGCTTAACCACTTGGTTGAACTCATGAGGCAGTATCCAGACATGCTGAGGTTTTTATAGGTGGCGGGAACATGCTAGACTCTATTTTAAACATTCCCCAGAAGTCTCTAGGGCTTCTCTAAGAATTTTTATCGCGCAGAAATCCGAGCACATTGAGCATGCTCCAGAAGACTTGGGCTTTACCCTGGCGTGGATTGTAACAGCCTTCTCAGGATCAATAGCGTTCTTAAACTGTTTCTCCCAGTCTAGTTGAGACCTTGCCTTAGCCATTTCTAGATCCCTAACCCTAGCCTTCCCACCGAGCTTAACAATATCTACTGCGTGAGCCGCTATCCTCGTGACTATCACCCCCTCCTTTACATCCTCGATGCTTGGGAGACCAAGGTGTTCAGAAGGCGTAAGATAGCAAAGGAAGTCTGCACCGGCTAACCCAGCTACAGCTCCCCCTATCGCTCCTACAATATGATCGTATCCGGGCGCTATCTCTGTCACAACCGGTCCAAGAACATAGAATGGTGCACCCTTGCAAACAGCCTTCTCAAGCCTCACGTTGGCATCTATCTGGTCTAACGGCATATGACCCGGCCCTTCAACCATTGCTTGAACCCCGGCAGCCCTAGCCCTTTCCACCAGTTCTCCTATAGTTAGAAGCTCTCTTATTTGGAACCAATCAGAGGCGTCGAATATGCATCCAGGCCTAAGGCCGTCTCCTAGGCTTAACGCAAAGTCATACTGGGCAGCCATTTCAAGAAGATAATCAAAGTTTGAATACAACGGGTTCTCCCTGTCGTTGTGAAGAATCCAAGCCGCTAGGAATGTTCCTCCGCGGCTCACAATACCTGTCAACCTAGGATGCTTACCGAGTTTCTTAACTGTTTCACGGGTGACACCGCAGTGAAGAGTCATGAAGTCGACACCGTCTTTAGCATGTTTTTCTATCGCGTTGAAAACATCGTCTTCAGTCATGCTGATGATAGAGCCTTTTTTACTGATTACCTCGACAGCAGCCTGATAGATTGGTACTGTTCCAACAGGCACATTAGCCTCCTTTAATATCCTCTGCCTTACACTATCTATATCGCCGGCTGTGCTGAGGTCCATGACGGTGTCGGCACCATACTTGACAGCAATCCTAGTCTTCTCGATTTCAAGATTAACGTCACAGAGATCTATGCTTGTCCCCACGTTAGCGTTAACCTTTGTTCTCAAACCCTCTCCAATGCCTATTGGTTGCACGTTTTCACGCCTGTTGTTGCGAGCTATTATCGCAACACCACTAGCTATTCTCTGACGAAGCTTCTCAGGGGATTCATCCTCTTCTCTCGCAACTATTATCATCTCTTCTGTTACACGGCCTTCTTTCGCAGCCCCCATCTGGTTTGCCATAGGTAAGTCTCTAAAACATCTTTAGGGCTTTTAACCATTCCCCTCTCCATAGAAAACCGGTTCTAGAATAGGTGGGAGCTAGGCTGAGGCATATAGTGCGCGAAGGTTAGAGGCCCTGTTATCCTTCAGTTCTTTCATTTAGAATATCCTTATATGTGCGTAATGGGGTCAAACTAGCTTATGGCCTATAAGCCTGATAGGGCTTGAAAGCCATTTTACGAAATCCAGTTTCACCAACAGTTTCTCGAAATCCTGGCTAACGTCTTCAGGAAGATTGCACCTGCCAGGATACGTTATGTTGAGAACTGCAGCTTTAACCTTTAAAAGATACTCGTTTAGACGAAGATTGAACGTTTCTACTCTGTTTCTCAAATTCTCAACGTTGAAAACGAAGATTAATGTTAACCGGCTGGATCCTCATCTCCCTTGAGTTGCTTTTTAGAGCCGGAGCCGGAAGTCCCAAGTAAAGGCTTCACAAGGATCCCCTGTTCAGTATCCACCATGATCAGCCTCGAACCTTCAACAATATGATACTTTCTCATAAGCTCAAGCGGAATAGTCGTCTGTCCCTTACTCGTAACCCTAACCTCATACTCAATTTCTCCGTAGTACTTATAAAGACTACTACTATAAAGCCTAGTGCACGCTATTCTGAGAACCTGTAATAAAACCGATATGGTGGTGTTCGCATTAGTTTGCAGGCTAAGTCTCAACGCTGGTGCACACTGTCTTTCGAAAGATACTTGACTACGCGTATTGAGAAGCACGCACGTTCTAAATAGCACTTTTCACAGGCTTAGCCC
>JAOAJQ010000140.1 GCA_026414125.1 Thermoproteota archaeon | reverse complement strand
CCCTCATAGGAACCGCCATGGGAACCGCTTTTGGATGGCGTAGCGCCTTTATAGTAACTGGAGTACCGGGCTTACTTTTAGCAGTTCTAATCCTAACCACGTTGAAGGATAAGCCTAGGGGATCCACGGAGCCAGAACTGAATGCCGTGAAGGATAGGTTAAAAGACACGTTTAGAAAAGATTCTTTGACAAAGGTTCTGAGGAGGAAATCAATGGCCTTTCTTTTTATTCAAGGATTCTTCGGAGTATTCCCGTGGCAAATAATCACATACTGGTTTTTCCTATACATGACAGAGGTCAGAGGTTTCGACAATGATACTCAACTGTTCATCATGCTTGTTGCACTTTTGACGATGGTTGCTGGAAATGTGGTTGCAGGAATTATCAGTGACTGGGCGTTTAAGAAGACTTTGAAAGGGAGAGCTGTTTTTGCAGGGATCTCCGTTGCTATAGGACTTGTCTTCTTTGACCTAACAATTTTAACTAAGGGCGGAGTGGAGCTCTTTCTCCTTTTTGCAGCCTTAACCGCCTTCTTTATCCCTATGGCAGGTCCTGCGGTTTCAGCATCGCTTCAAGACATTGCCCTCCCCGAGGTCAGAAGCACCACGCATTCAGTACAGGTTTTTGTTGAAAACTCTGGATCGGCTTTCGCACCACTGATCACTGGTTACTTGGCAGACATCATAGGTTTAGAGTTAGGCATGGTAATCATAATAACCATAACGTGGACCATATGTGCTGTCGTACTTACAGCCGCCTCATTAACTCTCCCGAGGGATATAGAGTGGAAGCGTGCGGAACTAGCTGAAAGAGCAAGGAAACTTGTTTTACAAGGATGATTTAAAGGTCAATTGATCGGGTTCTAAAAACCTAAATATTTGAACTCTCGCATGTCTCAAAGCATGCGTAGATTCGAGACCACTAGAGAGGAAATAGTTAAAGACCTGGTAAAAATAGGTGTTGAAAAAGGAGACATACTTCTTGTCCACAGCTCTTTAAGCAGCATCGGATACGTTGCGGGTGGTGCAGAAACACTGATAGATGCTCTCCTTGAAAGCGTTGGGGAGGAGGGTACGATAGTTGTCCCAACAATAACCGGCCAGATATTTGACTCTCCAGAGAACCCTCCAAGTTATTCTAAAGATAAACCTTGTTGGACCGGAGCGGTTCCTGAAACCTTGAGGAAAAGAGGGGAAGCATGTAGGAGCAGGCATCCGACTCATTCTGTTGCCGCCATAGGTAAAATGGCTAGAAGAATAGTTGAAGGACACGAAGAAGCTAAGACTCCATGCGGAAAAAACACCCCATACTTGAAGATAGCTGAGCTCGGTGGCAAGATATTGTTTATCGGCGTATCATTGGAAAGCAACACTAGCTTCCACACGGTTGAGGAGCTGGCTAAGCTCTACTACCATTTGCAGCCTGAGCCCACGTGTTGTAAGATTGAGGCGGATGAGGGTTTTATTGAAAAAAGATTTTTCCTACATGCCTACGGGACTCCAAGAGCATTTAGTGAAAAAGAGGAGGAGCTTGCAAAACAGGGAATAGCTAGAACCGGTTACATTGGCAGGGCGAGGAGTATACTTATTGACGCTGAGAAACTGATTAAGTTCACGCTGGGTAAGGTTGAGGAAGACAGGCTTTACCTCGTGGATAAAGATAATGTTGACCTGTGGAGTGTTTCTTCAAGCATCAGCTTAATACAGGAGAATAGACTTAATTCAGTAAAAATAAGCCTGTATGTTCCCAAGCATGCTAATGTGAAATTTTTCGACAAATATATGGCTGTAAGAGGTGTGAGGATGAACCTGTCCGGCTTAAACCTTACAGAGGCTGTTTTGGAAACTCCGTTGAAAATATCGAGGAAACTTGAACTCCAAGGTGGTTACAATTACTGGATGAAGTTCAAAAACGCTGGGCAGGAAATTGAGGCGGAAGTGCTTGATTTCAAAGATTCTGGCTCGCTTTTCGGTTTTTAATCAGAGCTGCTGTTTCTACAAGAGAAGATTTAATAGCTCAATGGGTTTAAATCAGTGTTGAATGCTGGTTAAAAATGCTAGAATAGTTAACCCTTGGGGGGAGACGCATGGGGACGTTCTAATTGACCGTGGAAGAATAAGGAAGATCTGTAAATCGATCTACGGTTACACGGAGGGCGAGAGTATTGACTTGGAAGAAGGGTTTCTGCTCCCAGGCTTTATAGATGTTCACATACAGGGTGCAGGAGGAGCAGACATTCTTGATGAGGATGAAGAGGCAGTTAACACCATTTCTAAAGCGTGCGCCAGGTGCGGGGTCACCAGTTTTCTAGCAACCACCATATATAAACCTGGTTTTGAAAACAAGCATTTAGAGGCTGCATTAAAGGGGGTCTCGAAGGGTCTAAATGGGGCCAGGTTTCTAGGGTTCCATTTAGAGGGCCCGTTTATCTCCATGGAGAGAAGAGGGATGATTCAAGAATCCTCTATCTGCAAGCCTTCGGTTAAAGTCTTGTCTGAGATAATGGATAAGTGCAAGGGTTGGCTCAAGATGATGACTGTGGCTCCGGAGCTGGAGGGAGCTGAGGATGTGGTGAGGCTTCTGCTTGAAAACAGGGTGATAGCATCCTTCGGGCATTCTTCAGCAGATTATGAGCAGACCCTGAAGGCTATAAGAATGGGTGTTAAGCACGTTACTCATTTCTTCAACACTATGCCACCCATTCACCATAGGGCTCCAGGACCGGCAATAGCCATATTCGAGTCTAAGGATGTAACCGTGCAAATAATATCCGACGGGATTCATGTTCACCCTTCCATGGTCAGGTTTGCAACAAAGGTTTTGGGCGAAGACCGAATCGTGTTGATAACAGACGGCGTGAGGTCGACGGGTTTACCCGATGGCAAATATGTTTACGACGGCGTTGAATTCATATCTTCAGAGGGGACGGCTAGATACGTTGACGGCACGTTGATCGGAACATCAGCAGGCATGAATG
>JAOAJQ010000139.1 GCA_026414125.1 Thermoproteota archaeon | reverse complement strand
CAGTACGGTGTTGAACCTGACATCATTACAGTGGCTAGGGCGTTGGGAGGGGGACTCCCTATATCCGCCGTCCTGGCGAGGAGTGAGGTTTCTCAAGCATTAGTACCTTGGGACTACTTCACAACATTCGGGGGCAACCCACTGTCTTGCGCTGCTGCCTCCACCGTACTCGACATCCTGGTTGAGGAGGATTTGCCTAGTCGTGCAGCTAGAATGGGTGAGCAAGCTATGAAGTTTTTGAAAGAACTTTATGAGAAATACGAGATCATTGGAGATGTGAGGGGTAAAGGCATGCTGATCGGCGTCGAGCTTTTTAAAAACAGGAGGACGAAGGAGCCGGCTAAAGAGGAGGCTTTAAGGCTTAAAATGGAAGCCAAGAAAAAGAGGGTTTTCCTGCCATCAACCTACGGTTGGCTCGGCAACGTCATAAGGCTACATCCGCCACTGGTCATCACTGAGGAGCAGTTGAATAGAGGGTTAGAGGTTCTAGAGGAATGTCTTAAAATTGTTTCCAAACAGTAGTCTAAGACAAACTCCACAGGCGGAGGAAACACGGAAATGAGACAGCATAAGATTGGGCTCGTAGGCTGCGGCCCCAGGGGAATTCATTTAATAAGGGAGATGGTGCGCAACCGAGAGAATGTGAGGCTTGCAGCCATAGCTGACCCGCGGGCAGATAGACGGGAAAACTGCAGACAGACGTATGGTTTACCGTCGGAAGTATGCTTCCACGACTATGAAGATTTACTGGCAAATCGTAAGAACCTCGGCATTAACGCCGTAGTTATCGCCAGCAATGTTGCAACACACGCTGAGATCGCGTGTGCCTGCATCGAAGCAGGCATACCGGTTTTCCTGGAAAAACCAATGGCCATGACTATTGAACAGGCACGGGAAATCGTGAAGCTTGCTAAGCGAAGCGGAGTTCCTGTTCAAGTGGGTTTTAATCTACGTTATGCCCCATTCTTCATCACGTTACATGACCTAATCGTTTCCGGAGAAATCGGAACTATTCTCTCTATCGAATGGGCGGAGGTAATTGGCCCACGCCACTGGGCAGACGGCTACTGCCGGAGACCCAGTTATGGTTTATCTTCTTCAGTAGGTAGCTGGCTGCTTGAGAAATCATGTCACGATATGGATCTGATTGCTTGGATAACTAGTTCCCCCTGTAAACGAGTAGCTTCTTTCGGCAGCCGAACATACTTCGTCCCGAGGAGCGATGTCCCTGAAAAATGTAGTTGGGAGTGCCCGAGATATTTCCGTTGTGTGTGGAAGGCAGACCCCTCCGGGAAAGGGATGGCTGCACCTCTTACGCCTGAGGAACGTGAGTTGTGTGTCTTCCATTCACCATCAGACATAGTTGACCATCAGAATGCTATTTTCGAATTTGAAGATGGAACTCTAGCCTCCTTCAACCTTAACCCTCTAGGTATACCTGAGCGACGCTATTTTACAATATACGGTGTAGACGGAACTATCTCCGGCGATACTTCCACTAACTGGATTTGCTTAAGAAAGGCGGATTCTGGCACGGAGATTGTTTACAGACCGGGAGGGGTTGAAGATGGTCATCTTGGGGCTGATTCACGTATCGCGCAGGCATTCATCGATTTTCTAGACGACCCTGTAATGAACCCGCCGAAAACCGGAGTGAGGGAAGGGTTTGAGGCTGTGCTCATGGCCTGTGCTGCAGACATATCTCGACGCGAAAACCGCGTGGTAGAGTTAGAAGAGTACCGAAAGGACCTGTGATCTGACTTAATTTTCGACTACTCCAGGCCTCGTTCTCCTTTTAATGTCAAAATAATGCTACGGAGTTTTATGGGAAAGTTAGAGAGAAGTTTCCGAATGGAAAACGTGTGCTTGCATACATCCCAGGGAGATGATGCTTTTGAAAGAAATGAAGCTCCATTATCGGAGGAAAATCAGAAGCTCGTTAGAGCTCGTGTGGGAGCTGGAGGCGGATGAATAATGCTTTTAACGCATGCATATGGCGGTGCTACCGGATGAGTCATCGACTTATCGACAGACTTGATCTAAAAACTTATCTCGAAAATTTAGATGTAGTTTATCGTCAACCCGCTATTCGTTAAAACGCTGACACCGAAGAGCTTAAAGAACGCATCTACCCCTTCATGAAGCGCCGCTAAGCTTTATAAGCGAAATAAAGGAATTTACTCATAATGCGTGGTGGAAATGCTTCGAATTGGAGCAGCTCAAGTTGATATAACACCAAAGGCAGGTATTCAATTAGCGGGAAACGTTGGAGTCCATCGGCCAGCTCAAGTGGTGAGTGACCCGCTTTTTTCCAAGGCATTAGTGTTAGAATGTAATGGACGTAAAGCCTGTTTCATAACTCTAGACTTATGTATAGCGACTAAACGCTATTGTGACGATATTAGGAAGGCTGCGGCTGAAAAATTCGGGTTTGATTTTCAAGGAGTGATGGTTCATGCTCTTCAAATCCATTCTGCTCCTTCACTGGGCCATTTCATGCTCGCTGACAATTTTCAAGGCATTCCTCAGGAATTCGACTGGCTGCGTGGCGGCGATGAGCGTTACAATCAGTTTGCTGTTGAACGAGTCATCGAATCCATAAGGCTTGCAAACGAAACGCTGGAACCAATTCAAGTCGGCGTTGGCAATGGTATTGAGGGAAGAATGGCTTTCAACAGGCGTGCAGTGAAACGTGACGGCACAGTGATGATGCCATGGTTCTGGGACCCGAGGAAACGTCCCCTTGGATTTACGGAGATCCTTTATCTTGAAGGACCTATGGACCCGGGGCTTGGAGTCATGTGTTTCCGCACGGATACTATGCATTTCCCCGCTATGATAGTTAACTATACGTGTCACCCGGTGGTTGTATACGGTAAAGATGATCATGGACGTGTAGTGTCTGCAGACTGGCCTGGAGCCTGAGCGGAGGAGCTTAGGAAAACCTATGGCTCGGATTGTGTGCTGGTTTTCAACGGTGCCTGCGGAAACATTAATCCTTGGAACCCGTTTGACCCAGATTCAAGG
>JAOAJQ010000138.1 GCA_026414125.1 Thermoproteota archaeon | reverse complement strand
CCTTCTTCTCCGCTCAACCCGTACCACCAACTGGTTTTCATTCGTAAATAAAGCTTATTAACCTTTACCTTGGCTAACCTGTTGGTAATGAGTGTTAACGATTTCGTTAAAATGCTGGAGACGGTTTCCCTAGTGTTGGCGGTGGGCGCTTTAATAGTGTTAATATACTTTATGGCCAGTAGGGCTGTTAAGCGTCAGGCTCGGTAGAGGTATGTGTAAATACTCGTTGGGCAATTCTTCAATAAAGGTTTGAAAAAGGGAGGAGGCGGGCATGTCGAGGGAGGAGCTTATCCGTAGGTATGTTGACACGATTCTTGAAAGAAGGAGGGACATTACTAGGGAGTATCTTCTACGCATGATTGAGGAGAGAAAAAGGGAAGCCAGGGTTAGCGAGGCTTACAGGGAGGTTTGGGCTGTTTTCAGCGTGGCGAACGAGCTGGGCGTAAGGCTTGAGGAGGTTTCGCTGGAGAAGGAGGTTAAGATAGGGAACATAGTCTCGGGTTTAACAAACATTTCTACGCGCGGAAGGGTTATTGCTATTCTCGAGCCTAGGGAGGTCGAGTCAAACGGTGAGAGGATTCCGATAACAAGGCTGATTCTGGGGGACTCCTCGGGATGGTGCTACCTTTACTTGTGGAGGGAGAAGGCTGGTTTACTGAGGGAGTTGAACATCCAGCCTGGGGACGTTATCAGGGTTAGCAGGGCCTACAGCAAGGAGGGTAGGCTTGGCACTGTCGAGGTTCACTTGGGCAGCATGGGGAGTGTTTCAAAGGCTGAGGAGAGTCTCGACATGCCTGCGAGAGAATTGTTTTTCAAGAAGCTTGGAGACATAGGTTACGCGGACAATATTGTTAACGTTAAGGCGACTATAGCCGGTGTCTCCGAGCTTAAGACTTTCACTGATCCCAGGGGTGGGGAGGGGGCTGTCAGGAGAATCGTCTTGGCTGAGGGGGATGTCAGGATGCCGTTAACCCTTTGGCAGGAGCATTCCGGGAAGATTTCTGAGAAGGATGTTTTCAGCACTGTTCTAGTTGCTGGCGCAAGGGTTAGAAGGGGTTTAAGCGGTAGCTTGGAGCTTGAGCTGGACTCGCTCGGCTGCCTAGAGGTTATAGGCCGGGCTGGTGGCGTAGATTATTCTGCTCTCTCTGCGATAGACTCAGGCAAGCCTGTGAACCTTAAGCTCCACATGCTTAAAATGTTCTCTGAGAACGTTGTTTCGGTCGGCGGCAGGCTGAGAAGGTTTATAGATGTCATTGTTTCAGACGGGGAGTCTTACGCTGTTTTAACGGCTTGGAACAGTCTTGCAGACAGGCTTAAGCAGATAGGAGAGGGTAGGAAAGTGTGTTTTCTGAACCTGGTTCCTAAGCGCTGGGGGAGGCAGGTTTTGCTGAGCACTGCTTCAGTGACCACGATAGTCGGGGTTGAGGAGGGGGAGCCTGGCTTAAGGGTTCCTGAGAATGTTTACAGGGTGGGTGAGCTTGAACCAGGGTTGAGAAGGGTTCACGTGGAGGGCGTTGTCTCAACCAAGCCTGAGGAGCAGGAAATTGTTTCAGCCTCAGGCGAAAGAATAAAAACATGCCGTTTCAATCTTGTTGATGATACTGGGTTGGTTGAGGTAGTGGCGTGGCGTGAAAACACTGGTAAAGTATCGTGGTTGACGCCTGGGAGAACCGTTAGGATAAAATGGTGTAACATTAGGGAGAGGGGTTTTGGAGGAATACGTGTAGAGGTTACTGGCGACAGTGAGGTGGAGGAGATAGGGGTTGAGCAGTAGCCCTATAGTAGTCGTCGGGAAGAAGAAGCCGTGGAACTATGTTACTGCCTGCATAACTGTTTTCAACAGCGGCAGTAAAACCCTGACAATACGTGGGAGAGGCAGCAATATTTCTAGGGCGGTTGACGTGGCGAATCTTCTCCGCAGAAACGTGGCTGGGACTCAGATACTTGAGATTAGAATAGTCGAGGATGTTAATGATGCTGAAAACTCGAGGATAATCCCCGTTATCGAAATAGTTTTTAAAAACCCTCATTCAGCTTGAATCAGAGGGCGTAGAGCAGGAAGCCGGTTAACACGGCAAGCAGAATCATCAGTAGCATGATGGTTTTCTCAGAGTATTCCACGATCTTCTCAAGCTCCCTGAAAATATCGCCCGTCACCCTGACTGGCTTAGCGTCATCCATGTAAACCTCCAGCACGCATGGCGAGGCTTCCCCCAATGCTAGGGACAAGGCTTCCCCGCATGTTTCAAGTAGGGATTCAACGCTCGTCTTAAACCCAACTGGGAAATACCCTTTCTCAGCCTTTTTCAAGCCGGTTAAAACATGCGTGTCCGTGGTGACTATCTCCATAGTTGAAATGTTGAAGCGTCTCCTGAGGCTTTCAGCCAGAATGCTCCTAACCCCGGTGGCCATGTTGTTGCCGTCGATCACTATGAGAGCATGATTCTTACCGTTCACGTTGAAAACTAGGCTTGAAACCCCGCCTGGGCCTACTTCTTCACCGGGGAGATCCTTGGGCGTAATCCTGTGGAAACCTATTTTCAGGGTTCCCCCCGAGGTTTTCTCCAAGTCTTCTACCGCTTCCCAAAGCAGGCTTGTGAAAATCTTCTCGTCTGGGCTGCTCACCTTCCAGCTGGACGGATCTATAGAGTTGTGCGCGTCACATATGAGAAGGGGGGTTAAACCTTTTTTCTCAACCACGCTTGAGAGCTTCGGCAGCCATTCCGGTGGAAGATCCTCAACCGAGTGGTTTGGGCAAGATAGGAAGACTATGCAGTATGAGCCTAAGCGGGCCGCAGTGACACAGTATCCTGCAGCCTCCTTCTGGGAGAAGCCGACCGGGAAGTCTTCAAGCCTCCTAGCTGAATTCAAACAGCCCATTATCATGCCGCCTACTTTCTCAACCTCTCTCTTCGAGGGAAGGTTAAGACTATGGTCTGAAAGGGAACGTAGCAGGATTATTCGACGCCCACTCTCGCCCTCAATCTTCTCAACTAGGCTGCTTGGCAGGGTGCTGCTGCCAAGTGTTCCAAAG
>JAOAJQ010000137.1:1164-3036 GCA_026414125.1 Thermoproteota archaeon | reverse complement strand
GTTCTACGTTGAGCCCTACGGCTGGCTTTATGCAGACCCATCTTTTGGCGGCCATTGGAGAAAGGTCGAGAAATACCGCCGGTTCTACTTCGGGAACATTGATCACTACAGGTTTGTGGCGAACACGGATCTCTCCGTCAACCTTACTCCTCCTAAAAAATATTTCAGGTCTGATCCTGTTGATAATCAACGCGGAGAAGTGGAGTGGAAAGGGGGAAACCTGTACTACGATAAGTGGACTTATGAGCTGAAGGTTCTGTCTCACGAAAAAAACCTCTGAGAACCTGCTTACAATCATCTCCTACTTTTTCTTCTAAAATTTTAATCTTAAGCTGATTATTGACTTGTCTATGATAACTTTACAAGTAGAGCCGCTGGTAGTTGGAATGATGAATATGGAGGTCATGTTCCTGGGGCAGCTGGGCTGAGGGATGACCAGCCAGTGTTTTTAATGTGCGAACTGCAGAAGAACCAGACAGCTAGAGTGTAAAAATTTAGAATAAGGTTATCAATACTGGTGAACACTGATTTGAAGATGGACTTTCCATTGGATACATATCCCCATGTTTTAAGCATGGGATTGAGTTGGCTCACTTTACAAGAGGCTGTTCTCCATGTCTATGGGAACTTGGCTGTCCAATAAGATTGAAGAGTTAACTCCTTAATGAATAAGCGTGCTATCACATGGGCGTAAGGAGGAGATGGTGAAAAGAGGGATTGCGAGAGGTGAGACGATGTTTATCGTGCACACATTCTTCACATACCGGTGGTTTACTCTACGGAAAACTGGTGGATAAGTTTAAACCAATAATGAGGTCGTTTACGACGGGCTTACTGTTGAACCCTGATCGAGAACCGTTTACTATTATTAGTTTCTTCTAAACCTGAGGATTTAGATTTCTCAACCTGCCTTGAAAAGTTAACGATGTGGAATACTCTGACCCCTTTCTTTCTTAAATATCGTGCAATAAACCTTCTGTGACAATATTTCGGATCGGTTTCCAGACACATTATGCATACTCTTCTGTCTCTCGCCAGGTCTAGAAGCTTTTCAACGCCTTTTTTAAAAAGGTTTGTCTCCATATGTTTCTCATATCCTCCTCGACGGTAACCTCCAAGCTCCTCTCCAAGCCACAAGTATTCAATGCCCTCTTTCTGAAGACATTTCTCCAAGCTCTCCCTGCGAAAATGCTCAAATCTAGATGTTGGGAACCTGCGAACATCCGCCAGCACGTTGATTCCGTGCTTCTTCAACAGGCTTAGGAAAAAGTCTTTTGAGAGACCTCCATACCCTATGGTCCATATGCTCAACCTCTGCTTGCCTTCGTTCAAGCCTGATCATCTACGTATATCGTTTGGAGAAGTCTTCAAAGCTTTTAATAGACACCTTCGGAATAACCTGATCTTGCCTCCAATACTTTTTGTGAAGCTCGACAGCCTTGTCTTCAATCATGATTGTTGAAACGCTTTAACAATATTAAGGCTTTTGGCAACTGGTGTTTTCTTTAACGGGGAGACTGGTAAAGGTTATAAAAGTGTTTAAATAGCTTATACCCCAAGTTGAGTGAAATGAGAAAACTATTAAGCTCCCTAGAGCTGGGGAGTGAAGGTTTCGCAGACTTTAGGATGACTGAGGTGGAGTCAACATCCATATCGATTAGAAAAGGGATTGTTGAAGAAGTGTCTCATAACACGAGCATCGGTGGTGCTGCGAGAGTACTGTTCAACGGGGGCTGGGGATTCTACTACACTACTGATCTCTCCATTCAAGGTATAAATGTTGCTTTGGAGAAAGCCTATAGGGCGGCTAAAGCCGTATCAGAGAAGGTTACTGAAAAGTCAAGGATTAGGATAGGGAAAACTTATGAGGAC
>JAOAJQ010000137.1:0-1156 GCA_026414125.1 Thermoproteota archaeon | reverse complement strand
AGCCTATAGGGCGGCTAAAGCCGTATCAGAGAAGGTTACTGAAAAGTCAAGGATTAGGATAGGGAAAACTTATGAGGACAATGTTCGCTTGAACGTGAAGATCGATCCAAGAGATGTTTCTCTCGAGGAGAAAGTGAAAACTGCCCTCGAGTTCGACAAGCACATATGGAAGGGTAATGAGGAGATTGTTACAACTACAGTCGGGCTTTCTGACAGTGTGAAAAAAGAATACGTTGTAAACAGCCATGGCTCAGAAGTTCTGTACGAGGTGTGTAGCGTAAGACTCTCTGGCTCAGCGGTCGCCAAAGAGGGTGATCTTGTTCAAAACGTTAGTACCGCTGTAGGCGGAAGCAGGGGTTGGGAGCTTGTGGAGGAGTTTGACCATGTGAAGGAGGGCTCGGAGTTGGGTAGAAGAGGTGTCGAGCTTCTGAAGGCTCTGCCCCCTCCCAGTGGAAGGATGAACATCCTGATGGATCAGAGCCTGGTGGGAGTGTTTATCCACGAGGCGTTCGGACATGCGGCTGAGGCTGATGCAGTTAAGGCCAACAGGTCGATTCTTTCAGGGCTAATCGGTAAAAGGGTTGGAGGGGAAACCGTAAACGTGGTTGACGACCCGACTATCCCGGGTATGAGAGGATCCTACCCTTATGACTCGGAGGGGACTAAGGCGGAGAGGAGGGAAATAGTTAAGAACGGCATCCTTGTCGGATACCTTCACTCACTGGAGACTGCTGCCCATCTGAACGCTAAGCCAAACGGTGCTGCTAGGGCGATGAATTTTTCAAGCAAACCGATAGTGAGGATGAGCAATACTTTCGTTGAAAACGGTGAATACAGCTTGGAGGAGCTTGCTGAACTGGTGAAGAGCGGCATATACTTAGTGAAATCCTACGGTGGATACGTTGACCCGGCTAGGGGACAGTTCTACTTCACCGCGCAGGAGGGCTATTTGATCGAAAACGGGAAAATAGGCAAGAAGGTTCAAAACGTGTCAATGTCCGGGTTAACCCTAGACGTGTTAAACAACGTGATAGGCGTGGGAAACGATTTGAAACTAGCATTCCCTGGGACCTGCGGGAAGGATGGGCAGTGGGTCCCCGTTTCAGGCGGGGGGCCGCATCTCGCTGTGAAGGACGTTGTCGTCGGTGGTAGAAGA
>JAOAJQ010000136.1:1895-3048 GCA_026414125.1 Thermoproteota archaeon | reverse complement strand
CTCCAGGGCGGCTTTGAACCGTACCTATAAGGGTTTGAAACCTGGATGATGTAGCGGGTCCAACCCCTCGGGGGCAATCCTTTGAACCGTACCTATAAGGGTTTGAAACGGGTGCGGTCTCCCAACCTCACGCCCACAACCCTGTGGAACTTTGAACCGTACCTATAAGGGTTTGAAACGTCCAGCCGCCCACACCGCCAGGCTCAGAAGCCTGGCTTTGAACCGTACCTATAAGGGTTTGAAACTAGAGATAGTGGGGCGGAGACTCGCCGCCCTACGTAGGCACGACTTTGAACCGTACCTATAAGGGTTTGAAACGGGTAAGCAAGGACAAGAGGGCCCCTAAGGGGGCCAGCTTTGAACCGTACCTATAAGGGTTTGAAACGGCTAGGCGGCCCATAGGCTAGGGGGCGGGCTCAGCTTTGAACCGTACCTATAAGGGTTTGAAACTCCTCCGGGCGGCCTTCCCTAGCCGCCCGGAAAACCCTTTGAACCGTACCTATAAGGGTTTGAAACCTATAATGGGGTCATAAGGCCCCCCCTGAGCTTAGCCTCCTTTGAACCGTACCTATAAGGGTTTGAAACGGAGTCTTAGGGGGCGGCAGGAGGTTGAGGAATGAGCCTTTGAACCGTACCTATAAGGGTTTGAAACCGCGTCAAGCCACTCCCACCCGGGGATTACGCCCCTCCTTTGAACCGTACCTATAAGGGTTTGAAACAGGAAAGCGACTAACTAGACTAGGCTAGCCGCACCCCGCTTTGAACCGTACCTATAAGGGTTTGAAACCCTCAAAACTTCTGATATTCCTAGCCACAGAATAGATCTTTGAACCGTACCTATAAGGGTTTGAAACGCCGGCGTTTGGCGGCCTTGCGCCGCCATGAACGGACTCTTTGAACCGTACCTATAAGGGTTTGAAACTTCCCGAGGTAGCCGAGAGAGTGGAGGCAGAAGGCATCTTTGAACCGTACCTATAAGGGTTTGAAACCATATATGCAGTCGCCTATGCAAAAGCGACTCACTTCACTTTGAACCGTACCTATAAGGGTTTGAAACTCGTCTCATGGGGCTTCGGGTCCTTGCGAAGGATGTCGTCTTTGAACCGTACCTATAAGGGTTTGAAACGACCACCCTCACGGGCTATGCGGGCGA
>JAOAJQ010000136.1:0-1885 GCA_026414125.1 Thermoproteota archaeon | reverse complement strand
GTACCTATAAGGGTTTGAAACTCCGATGTCTTCCCCGGAGCCCGGAAGGTACCGCTCCGCTTTGAACCGTACCTATAAGGGTTTGAAACCTTGACCCCGGGCGAGCTGGACGCCCTGGGCAAGATCCTGCTTTGAACCGTACCTATAAGGGTTTGAAACTCTCCTTGGGGGCCGCCTTCTTGGTCTTGTTGCCGACTTTGAACCGTACCTATAAGGGTTTGAAACCCAGCCTCCGGGAGACTATTTCCACTAGCCGGGAGCTTTGAACCGTACCTATAAGGGTTTGAAACGCCGTCTTGGGGGGCTTCTCCTTGGGGGCCTCGGCCTTCTTTGAACCGTACCTATAAGGGTTTGAAACCTTCCTCGCCGTTTCGGATACCACGCCCACCCCGGTTCCTTTGAACCGTACCTATAAGGGTTTGAAACGGCTATAGCCTGTGGCTATGGCCCGGATTTTACGCCCCCGCTTTGAACCGTACCTATAAGGGTTTGAAACATCAAACCGCGCCAGTCACCCCGCTCGATGTACTGACTTTGAACCGTACCTATAAGGGTTTGAAACCCCTGGGGTGCAGACCACCCCGGGTACCCCCATAGTAGCCTTTGAACCGTACCTATAAGGGTTTGAAACCTCCCGCCCAGGGTGATGGGTGCGATTTCTTCCGAACCCTTTGAACCGTACCTATAAGGGTTTGAAACCCTTAGGAAGTTGTTGTTGCTACCGAGGGTAGCGCTACTTTGAACCGTACCTATAAGGGTTTGAAACGCGGTCTTCTCGGGGAGAACTTCTTTTCTCCCCGTGGGCTTTGAACCGTACCTATAAGGGTTTGAAACCCGCCCCCGCGTAGCCTGCGGGGGCGGGTCCAGGAGGTTGACTTTGAACCGTACCTATAAGGGTTTGAAACCCTCAATGGTCTTGGAGT
This sequence comes from Thermoproteota archaeon, assembly GCA_026414125.1. Lineage (GTDB taxonomy): Archaea > Thermoproteota > EX4484-205 > EX4484-205 > JAAOZP01 > JAAOZP01. The sequence goes on along the minus strand of JAOAJQ010000136.1, from coordinate 962 downwards.
AGACCCTGGCCAAAAGGGCTTTGAACCGTACCTATAAGGGTTTGAAACATCTATGGCCGCCCCTAGCCTAGCCACGCTAGGGCGGCTACTTTGAACCGTACCTATAAGGGTTTGAAACTTCTACTTTTCGCACGGCGGCTCTCCTTCGCCCCGGCTTTGAACCGTACCTATAAGGGTTTGAAACCTGGAGCAAATAAGGGAGGTGAAGGATGAAGTGGTTCCTTTGAACCGTACCTATAAGGGTTTGAAACCCAAAATCTCCACCCGCACTCCCAGGGGAGTGCGAGCCTCTTTGAACCGTACCTATAAGGGTTTGAAACAGGACGAGCTGGAGGCCGCGGCCGCCACCTTCCGCGCGGCCGCTTTGAACCGTACCTATAAGGGTTTGAAACCGGGGTTTCGCGTGAGGAGCGTGTCGTCAGGCGTGTAGCTTTGAACCGTACCTATAAGGGTTTGAAACGTGAGTAGCCGGCCCAGATTGACCATTTCGGCCGGGGCTTTGAACCGTACCTATAAGGGTTTGAAACTTCACCTCCTTCTTCAGGGACCAGACCACGAGCGCCCTTTGAACCGTACCTATAAGGGTTTGAAACCTACGTTCTATACACCCTATATTGGGGGGTGGAATATTCTTTGAACCGTACCTATAAGGGTTTGAAACGCCCAGTTCACATTGGGGCGGCGGTAGCAGGCTGAGCTTTGAACCGTACCTATAAGGGTTTGAAACGCGTCCTCCCCGAAAACGCGGTACAACATGCGGCCTCCTTTGAACCGTACCTATAAGGGTTTGAAACCACGCCCCCGTAAACTCCTCGGGGGCGTAAAATCCCCCGACTTTGAACCGTACCTATAAGGGTTTGAAACGCGCTTAGGCGGATCCATTCCGCCTCCCTGTCGTCAAAGCTTTGAACCGTACCTATAAGGGTTTGAAACACGGCTACCTTCTCCGCATCGGCCTCGGG
>JAOAJQ010000135.1 GCA_026414125.1 Thermoproteota archaeon | reverse complement strand
GGCTGAACCACAGCTATCCCCAGCTCGTCAGCGTTACCAGCTAAAAAGTGAAGCAGAGGCGTCGATGGCGTCATAGGATATGCTACATAAAGCTTTAAGCCGGCCTTAACCGCACCAAGCCCTACAGCCTCGTTCCCGGAAAGAATCGGCCTAGGCGTGTTTTGAATAGCTGGGACGTTGAAAAACCCCTTGTAATCCTTAGAAGCGTCATAGCCGTCTCGCGCGACAGCAATGTTCTCTTCAACACTCCTCCTAACAGCACTCCTCACCACTTCCTCGACAAGGCTAAAGTCTAAGCCGAGTGTTGAAGCCAAGGCGCCGAGAGCAACCGTGTTCCTAACTATCAAGGGCAGATTCCTTTTCCCAGCGATCTCGCTTAGAGGCAAAGCCAAGCCTTCAGCCTTAACACTATCTGAGTCGAAAATCACCAGTGACCTGTCCTTAAGCCTCCACCCGTGCTTCTCCACAGTATCCTGATTCAACGCTATCAAAATATCCACCCTGTCTCTATGAGCCTGAACCCTTTTCCCGGAAGCCCTTACAACCGTGAAATTGTGGCCGCCCCTTATCAGAGACTGGTAATCATTATACGCGAAAACCCAGTAGCCAAGCCTGTTGAAAAGCCTCGCCACTAAACCCCCGGCCAGCCTAATCCCGTCACCAGCCTGCCCACCTATTAAAACAGAATATTCTTGAACCATCCCATGCTGAAAGTACGCTAAAGATTTATAAAGATTAATCGAAATTCGAATAGTTGAACCATCATGCCTGAGGAGAAACCCGTGAAGAAATACAGGTGCACCGTCTGCGGATACGTGTACGACCCTGACCAAGGAGACCCTGAAAGCAAAATCCCCCCGGGAACACTTTTCGAAAACCTCCCCGAAGACTGGGTCTGCCCAGTGTGCGGAGCCAGCAAAGATCTCTTCGAACCCGTGTGAGATGAAAACCCAACCGTACCGTTGCAACCCGACTGTGAGAAATTAACGTGCTAATTATCTGCAAGACAATTTTCTTAATCGCACGCTAGTCAAACCGACTCAACATACTCGTCAACCCTCTCAGTCTTAACGTTCACCCGTCCAGCCTTCCCGGCTAGCTCATCATCCTCAGTGACGAGTATTGCTCTTCTGGTTTTCGCCAGATACAGGTAGGAGGAATCATAGAAAGTCAGGTTGAGCTCAACCGCCAGCCTCATCACCCCCTTCAAATCCTCGCTTGAAGCAATCTTTTCCATAATCATCGTGTTCAACACGCTGCACAGGCCTCCAACCATGCTTACGGCCTGCTCCCTCCCAACCCGTTTCTCTAGGGCACACTCCTTCCATATCACGTTGCTAAGCTCATAGAGCGCAAGATCCAGGGTGACACACCCCTCTAAAAGCTCAGGAGTCTTTTCCCTAAACCTCCTCAGCAAGACGGCTATGGCGCTCGAGTCTAAAACGCGCAATCAGCCTGCTCTCCGAACCTCCCTAATGCTCCTCACAATCTCCTTCTCGGAAACCTTGGAGAAAAGCTCTCCAAGCTCCCCCGCCGCCCTCTTGGCCTCTTCAATCCTCCTCCTCTTCACCTCTTTCTCCAGGGCTCTTCTAACGACCTGGCTAAGCTTAATCCCGTGCCTCTTAGCCTCCTCCTTCAGCTGTCTCGGAACCCTAACGGTTATCGTAGCACTCATATAGTAACACAATTATCGTAACACTATATAAATGTTTACAGGAGACACGGCCGTGGGCTTTTCGAGGTGCAGAAACTTAACGATACCGTAAAGCTATCGTAAACATCCGGCTAGAAGCGGCATACTAATCTTCAAGATGAAAAAGGCCCTCCGGCCCTCCATAATCAAGACTTGTTTAAAATTATTTCAGCCAACTCGTATTTAACCAAGAATCAAATCATAAAATCCTCAGCTTGGCTTCTCCTCAAGCATCGTTAAGATTTTAAGAATCTGGTCTTTCAGTTCAGGCAATTTCTCCATGATTGTTTCCCAAACAGATCCAAATTAACCCGAAATACTGGTGAAAGAGAGATTACTCTTGTCAAGCCTACTGCATACGGCCTACAAATATCGTTAAACCCAAGTCGCAGAGAAGAGATGATCAAAAAAAGATTCGCAAGAAAATAATTTTTTAAGTAGTTTACCACAGCACCCGCTAAAGCCTGTAACTATCTTGTTCCCGCCCACCAGGCTGCGTTTCCCAGATAAGACGAGGGAGGAGGCTATGCCAATATTAAGAAAGCCATCGCCAGCTACTTGAAGAAGCATGATGAGCCGATTCATCAACCAATAGAGAACCGGTTGAGCTCTAACCAAGAATTCTGTAAACTTACGATAGACCTCTATAATTCTTCTATCAGCTTTAAGAATTCTTCTCTGCTGATTCTTGCCTGTCTCAACATGTTTAACAGGGTTTCCTTTCTTGATTTCCTTCTTCAAGGGCACGACAACAAGCAGAGGCTCATTATCGACTTAAACAGTGAGACATGGTCGCCCTTTTGCCGGACGACTTGAAAGCCTTGTTTAGAGAGGAGTTTAACCATGTCTTTTCCAGAAACGACTGGAAGCCTCATATTTTCACTTTAACTGAACCTGTTAAAACAGGTGCTGCTTCCTTGCTTCCACCCATTATTTCCTCCAGTATTTTGTCAAGTATGCCGAGTTCCCTGGCGCTTTCCAAGTATAGCTCGCAGGCCTCCTTAAGATTAGCCTCAGCCTCCTCAACACTTTCACCTTGGCTGGCTACTCCCAGTTCCGGGCAGAAGACAGAGTAGCCCCCCTCAGCCTCCTTCTTAAATACTGCATAAGCACAGGCTCAATCGACATACATTCTCCACCCGCGTTTGACCCTTATAAATATTAGTCTAACATCAATGTTAAGGAAAGCATCATCACAACCCAAACAAGAGCTAAACGAGCAGACGGATTCATTAAAAGCTTTATGAAAGACTCCCCCTTCCTCTAAGCTAGAAAAAGCCCCGGGCTGCGTCAACCCTAACCTGGCCGAGAGCCTTCTCAAGCATAATCCTCTGCTCAATGCTTGCAACGAGCTTGCGAGTAAACACTACAGCATCAGGATTGATTGATACTGAGT
>JAOAJQ010000134.1 GCA_026414125.1 Thermoproteota archaeon | reverse complement strand
GGGTAGAGTAGTACGCTGGGTGGAGATCATGGGCGATCCTGCTATACTTCAAGTTTAAGAGCCGCTGCATGCTTCTAATTGCCCCAAGGTATCTTCTCCTGATGAGAATGTTCTCTAAGTCGCCCATATACTGGCTCATGAAAACCCTGCTTTTTTTCGCTAAAGCGAAAGTATTGTTAAGATCAGCTCCCATTGCAAGCACTCCGTCGACTTTAAGCTCAACCTCAACGGGCTCGGGTACGAAACCCCGGCTCCTCCTGACAAGTCTAAGCCTGCCGTCTTGGACGAAGCCTACTTAGTCGTCGGCGAAGTTAACAATCCTACGGTTGTATGTGAGAATATAGTCAGCCATATCCTTAAACTTTTCAAACGCTTCCTTGTCTCTGAAAATTATCGGCTCCTCAGAAACGTTTCCACTCGTCAAAACTATTGCCGGAGGCTCAACGCTCCTCATGAGAATATGGTGTATCGGAGTATAGGGCAGGAAGACTCCGAGATATCTCATGTTTGGGGCAACCTCCTCGACAACAGGATTGGGCTCCTTCTTTCTTGCTAAAATGATTGGGGCAGAATAATGAGTCAACCATTCTTTCTCAGAAGAGTTAAGCTCAACAATTCTCTCAGCCTCCTCAACGCTCTTAACCATTATCGCGAAAGGCTTATTTCCCCTTCTCTTCCTCCTCCTAAGCTCAGTGACAGTGCTCCTGCTGGTCGCGTCACAAGCAAGATGGAAACCACCATATCCTTTAACTGCAACTATGAAACCCCTGTTTATCAGCTTAGCTGCCTCGGAAATAGGGTTTTCAACTCTAATGAGCCTGCCATCGTGGTAGAGCCTAGCTGTTGGTCCACATCTGCTGCAAGCGTTGGGCTCAGCCTTAAACCTCCTGTCGGAAGGTTCAGAATACTCCTTGTCACAGTCTCTACACATCTTGAATGTTTTCATGCTGGTGTTAACCCTGTCGTAAGGAAGTTTCTCGAGTATTGTGAATCGGGGGCCGCAGTTTATGCAGTTTATAAACGGGTAAAGATATCTCCTGTCATTGGGGTTAAACAGCTCGTTTAAACAATCCTTGCAGACAGCTACATCGGGGGGGCAAAGCGTTTCAACTTCCCCGCTAAGGGTCTGCTCAACCCTGAATCCCCTATGTCCCCTCGGCGTTATCTGAACGCAGGAGAATGTTTTGACCACTGCCCTAGGAGGCTTCTCGACCTTAAGTCTTTCTATGAATTGCAGACAATCACCAGGTCTTCCTTCAACCTCTATTAGTACACCGTTGCCGGAGTTTAATACGAAACCATTCAAACGTAAGGTTTTAGCAATATGGTAAACGAAAGGCCTGTATCCGACTCCCTGAACAATGCCATTTACGTTAATCCGGTATGCAGCCACCTCCTCCGGCTTCTGGTTAGGCATCTGATGTTTCCGAAGCATTTTTCCAACAGGATATAAATACGTTTTCTCCGAAACCACTGACAAGCTTTTTTAAAAGGCTTTAACAGATGCGGATATTGACAACCATGTTACTTTTTTTTTAAAAAGCTGCTCCTCAGGTGTTTTTGAGATGCCACATAATGCCGGTGGAGCTAACGGAGTTTTGTATGTAGGTAAGAATAGTAACGTTAAATTGCGAGGAGGCTGACCAGCCTATACTTATCCTCATCTATCTTTTTAACACTGGTGCATGAGTCCAATATGCTAATGTCTGCAACCCTATTATCCCTAAGGCCTACAAGCCTGTTCTTCTTGTCTTCAGAAACCAGCCTGACTGCATGATTTCCAAAGAGGCAGGCCAATGTTCTAGACCTTGCTGACGGCGCCCCGCCTCTTTGAATATGGCCGAGCACAGTAACCCTAAAATCGTACCCGGTGAGCTTACTGAGCCTTAAAGCTGTTTCAAACGGGTTCCCCATTGCTCCCTCAGCCTTCACTATTATGCTGGACTTCTTGCCAAGCGAAGCCATTTTCAAGAGTCTTTGACCAACATCCTCATGGGTTACCGGGTACTCCGGTATCAGGGCGATCTCGGCTCCTGAGGCAAGGGCCACGTCTACAGCAAGGAAGCCGCGTTGCCTTCCCATGACCTCTACAATGAAATCCCTCTCAAACGTTACCGCAGTATCTCTTATCTTGTCTATTGCTCCCACTGCGGTGTTGACAGCAGTGTCGAAGCCTATTGTCTCATCAACACCCGCTATATCATTATCGATCGATGCGGCCAAGACGGTGACCGGTATGCCGCTAACCTCGCTAATCTCCTTAGCGCCCCTCAGAGACCCGTCTCCGCCGATCGCGATAAGCCAGTCGACATTCATAGCCTTAAGGTTCTCCGATGCCTTCTCCAATCCCTCAGGAGTCTTGAAAAGCTCGCACCTGCTTGATTTCAGCATGCTTCCACCCATGTTTATTATTCCGCTCACATCTCTAGGGCTCAGTTTTCTGAAGGCTTTTTCTATCAGACCCATGTATCCTCGTTCAACGCCGAGTACTTCGAAGCCTTGTGAAGCAGCGGATCTAACCACTGCCCTAATCGCAGCGTTTACACCCGGCGCATCTCCCCCTGGGGTCACCACCGCAATATTCATTGGCTAAACCCTATCTTCGGCTGGATAAAAAGCTTAGCTGCGTGATTAAGAGTTTTTAAACATGCTTCGAGATCAAATCTGCATATTGAAGGAAGGTAAGGGTCTTACCGAGGTTCTTGAGGAGGTCGCTAGCAGCGTTGAACCAGTGATTCACGATGCTCTTTCTGAGAATGCTTCGCCAGAATTCCAAGAGGTTCTGCTCTACCCTGTGAAGGCGGGTGGAAAACGGATTCGGCCAGCGGTTCTGATGCTTTCGTGCGAGGCCGCCGGCGGGAATCCTGAGGACGCGCTGAACGCTGCAGCAGCCATAGAGCTCATCCACAACTACACTCTGATAATAGACGACATTATTGATCATGGTGAGGTCAGGAGGGGTATGCCTACTTTGTGGCGGAAGTATGGTTTAACAATGGCTCTTCTCGCCGCAGTCCAGTACAGGGAGGTTGTTTCAGAGCTATTGCTGAAGTCTAGGAACGCTAACAGGCTACTCTCCATAGTTGACCGTTACGTGATG
>JAOAJQ010000133.1 GCA_026414125.1 Thermoproteota archaeon | reverse complement strand
CATCCAGTCTGAAGAAGACTGCTGGGTACCTCTATACCTTCTGGTTCCGAAGAAATCAACTGGGAAGTTCCCCGCAATTCTATGTGCCCACGGCCACGGTGCCTACGGCAAGGATTCAGTAGCAGGGGTTCATTTTAACGACCCGAATAGGAGGGCTGAGATCGAAAGATTAAACTATAATTACGCGGAGCAAATGGCTAATGCTGGTTTTGTCACAGTCGCCCCAGACTGGCGGAGCTTCGGTGAAAGAATAGGCTACTACAACCCTTACCCCGGGAGAGACATATGTAACATCCATTTCATTCAACATTTGATACTTGGAAGGACACTTCTGGGAAGCAATATTTTTGACGGCATGAGAGTTATAGACTTCTTAACGACGCTAGAATATGTAGATTCTAGCAGAATAGGTTGCATGGGACTTTCCTTTGGGGGGACGATGACAACCTACTTGACGCTGCTGGACGACAGGATTAAAGCAGCGGACATAATATGTTATGCTACGACGACTGAGCATTATGCGATATCCCGGCCAAACTTCTGCGGGTCTCAACTGGTTCCCTATCTTTACAAGTATGCCGACGTGCCTGACGTTATAGCTGCGATAGCTCCTAAACCTCTTCTAATAGAGAGCGGTGCATCGGACACATGTTTCTGGATACATTCCGCCCTGAAAGCACATGATATAATACGGAGAGCCTACCATGTCGCAGGGAAGCCTGAAAACCTCTGGATAGATGTTTTTCCAGGGGAGCACGGCTTCTCCGGAAGAATGGCCTTTAGCTTCTTCGAAAAATACCTTAAATCAGGAAACTAAGGTGAATAAACAGTCAAAAACATTGGAAATATTCATGGCCGCTTAGGAGCTGCAGGATACAGCTCTGACATTTAATGAAGCAGTCTTGGTCCTATATGGACAATGTGCCATATTACGGTTAAAGCAAAACATTATAAGTTTCTTTTCAGCCATTTCCCAAGGTGGTCCGGATGGATGTCTTTGAGGCCATAAGGACAAGGCGTAGCATACGGGTCTATGAAGACAGGCCTGTTGAAGAGGAAAAACTGAAAAGAATCTTGGAAGCGGCTAGGCTTGCGCCATCCGCTGGAAACAGGCAGCCGTGGCGTTTTATCGTGGTCACAGATCCTAAAGTTAAAGAAGGATTGATTGAGGCGAAAAGGAAGATGATGCCTCCTCCACCCCCGGGAGCCCCTCCTAGGCCTTTCAGAGGTCCCTTGGAATCGGCTCCGGTTTTAATAGTGGGCTGCGCCCTACCTGGCGAAAGCTTTCCTGGAACAGAATTCTGGAAGATTGATTTGACAATAGCCCTGCAGAACCTTGTACTGGCAGCGTGGGAGCAAGGCCTTGGAACATGTTGGATCGGAGTTTTCCACGAAGAGGAGGAAGTCAAGAAGGTTTTAGGACTTCCGAAAGAAGCGAGAGTTGTCTCGATGATATCCGTAGGCTACCCTGCTGAGAAAAAAGAGCCTGTGTCCAATCGGAAACCCTTAGAGGAGATTGTGAGATACAACCACTGGTAAAAAATAAGTCAACCCACTACTTTTTCGGATTTAAGAAATTAGGCTTAGGACTTCTGTGGATTTTAAAATCTCTTCACCTTGGAGATTCATTATCGAGTCAACGTTCTCCCTAGTAACGTTTGTCGTTGTCCCGACGCCCGTTACGCATGCAGCACCGGCAGCCTGCCCCGACATTAAGAGCTTCTTTAAATGTTCGAGAGGTATTTCAGAAGGATCTCCAAGTTTCCCATGCTTCAGTAAAGCGAATAAGACTCCTGCGCTGAACGCATCACCGGCCCCAGTTGGGTCAACCACCTCAACTTCAAACCCTTTTTGCCTTATGTATCTCCCATTCCTCAAAACAGCTAACGCACCCTTTTCACCAAGGGTTATGAAAGTTATGCCCTTAACCCTTTCACTCACCATCTTCATCGCGGATGCTAAGCTGTCTGTTTTGAATATGTTCTTCAGCTCTATGTCGTTACAGTGGAAAAAGTCTGCGTAATCTAAATGCTCAACTATATAATCCCACTGCCTTCCATAAGGCTCCACCATATCGACGAAGGTTAAGCTTCCAGTCTTCTTAGCGGTTTCAAGAACCTCCCCGAGCCTCCCGTCGAACTCTCCGCACAAGCCTGACGCAGCATAGAAAACCGTCGGTTTGACCTCGAGTATCTTCTTAGAGACGAAATTTGGGTCAAGATGCCAGCTTGCACCTAGGTCCAAGTGAAACCTCCTGTCCTCCCCCTTCACAACAAGCGCAATGTTTTTCGTAGTCCCGACTTCAGCAAGCTCCAGCAAGTGTGTGACAACACCCTTTTCCTCCAGAATCCTCCTTATGAAGCCCCCGAAAATATCCTTACCGATTGCCCCCACTATGCCGACAGAACCCTTTTCAAGGCCCAGCTGGATCAAATCTATAGAGACATTACAGGGATGCCCTCCAACAGTCAACTTAACGCTTTTCTTGGCAAATACTATATGCCCAGGATCAGCGATTCTAGGTAGTTCAGCTAGAATCATATCGGCTACGATGAACCCTGAGGTAAGGATTTTCATCAAGACAGTTTATGACTAAGAGTTTTAAATCTTTTCTAAACTTTCCGAATGATTCTAAATCCATTTCCTGAGAGTAGCATCTCTCCCAACCGACCTATAGAAGCTTCGCATCCTATCAACCAGCTTAGAAACCTTATCTTTAGAGAAACCCTTTTCATAATGGAGGAACTCCACCAACCTTTCCTCATCCAGCCCAGAATAATTAACAGAATACTCTCTTCTAACATCCGGTTCCAAGAATACTCTTCTAACATTAGCGTAATTCTCCGGAATCCTTGGAAGAATGTTTTTGGGAATTTCATCTATCCGCCCATATTTCTTAATAAGCTGTAGAGCTTTTTTAGGGCCAACTCCCATAACACCTTCGTTGAAATCTGTTCCGACAAGAATAGCAATGTCCACCAGCTGTTCCCTAGTGACCCCCAGCCTACTTAAAACCTCGTCGGCCTCAATGAGTTCTGGGCTTAAAACCTTCGAGTAACCCTTGCTTGGCAGGAACTCGGTGCTGCGTATGGCCAAGTTCCTGACCTGTCTCT
>JAOAJQ010000132.1 GCA_026414125.1 Thermoproteota archaeon | reverse complement strand
ATGTATGGTTGAGTTGTCCTAATCTCGCTCGTATAGTTTATTATGACGTTTGAGAAAAGTATCGCGTTAGGTATTAAAATTCTCCTTCCAGACGGCTCCTCGCTTCCTATCGTGCCGCCAACTTGATTCAGAGTCGTATACATCATTCCAACATCTAAGACATCTCCTATCAAGCCCCATGCTGGGAGGAAAATACGGTCGCCAACCTTAAAAGGGCGCCTTATGTTTACCAAGAACCATGCTGCAAGCCCAGTGACAGGTTGCTGTAGAGACCACCCTAGGAACATTCCTCCGAAAGCTCCGAGGGCGGTGGCGAAGGTCAACCCGCCTCCAGTGAATATACTTATAATCAACAAAATTCCGATGAAAAATATGATTGAACGTAGAAAGTTTGTCAGCATTTTCACGTCCCCGCGTTTCCCACCTGCACGTATTATAGCGGAGGAAATCATGTAGGAGATAATTACGTATATTATGTAGATGCCTGCTGCAACCAGCATGGCCTGAATAAGGGTTGCTGGCTCAATCTCTACGGTAAAAATGGGGGGCAGGAAGGGTATTACTGTCCTGCCGTAAATGATGAACAATACTATAATCACCAGCATGGCTAAGATTAGTCCCACCGTCTTTAGGCTTCTCATGCGTCAGTGTCTCACCGCCGGCTTTATTTAAGGATTCGCAGAATAAAAGAGCAAAAAATCCGGGACCAACCATGCCTAAAAGAGTTTTAAGACTATTAAATCGAAAAGCCTTAAATAGAGAGGCGCGTGGAACGGACACTTTTAAAGTTGGAGAAAGATGGAACCAGCAAAGCCTTTCTAGAGAAACTGGGAGAAGATGAAAGGAGGCTGGTGGAGAAAGAGCTGAAATCGGGAGAAATAATTCTATCTATTGCGATGGGTGATTTGAGCGAAGACGGTAATTTCTCTAAATACTTATTCATAGTTACAAATAAAAGGCTGTTAAAGATCAGTAGAGAAGGGGGCAAGCAATTAGAATTGGAAATCGAGAAGGCTACGCGGGTAGTCTTTAACGATTATCTTGGAAACAGTGAACTCATCCTAGTTGTTGACGGCAAAGAAGTCCCTGTAGCAAGGTTTTCAAGAGATAAGATAAGCGAGTTCAGGCATGTGGCAGGCGTGGTGAACGCGCTTCTCCAATATAAAGACCCTAAGGAGATAGAGTTCACGCTATACCTTGAAAACAATGGGAAAAGCAGGAGGAGCGCCATAATCTGGCTCATGTCCTATCTTAAGCCTCACTGGTACCTAGTCTTATCCGGTTTAACTCTATCCATCGTGATTACAGGCTTAAACCTAGTTCCTCCTTCCCTGCTTAGGACACTCATAGACCAGATAGCCACTCAGAAACAGGAAGCCACGCTGCTAAACCTGACTATCCTCCTAATAACCATTTATGCGTTGAATACCCTGCTTGGAATACTTCAAAACTATTCGCTTTCACTGTTAAGCCAGAAGCTGGTTTACGGCATGAGGAGAGACCTATATAGCCACGTACAGGAGCTCTCAATGTCTTTCTACGATAAGATGAGCACTGGGAGAGTTATTTCAAGGATTACTGATGATATCGGGAGAGTCCAATGGTTCCTAGTATGGGGAATACCGAGCCTAATCATCAACATTCTCTCGATAATTGGGATAGGCATCATAATATTCACAATGGACTATAGGCTGTCTCTCTTCGCATTACTGCCTTTTCCACTAATAATCCTTGGACTCCCACGATTCAGGTCTAAAGCTAGGCTTGTCTACCATAAGGCCTGGAGAAAATGGGCTGACGTTAGCTCTCTACTTGTAGACACGATACCCGGAATATCTGTTGTGAAGTCTTTCGCTAGGGAAAAAGGGGAGGTTAACAGGTTTACTGAAAAAATGAATGAAGTTGTAAAGGCAAACCTCGACATAACGAGGCTGCATCTTGGCTTTTTCCCAATCCTAGGCTTCGTAAGCTCCGCGGGGGCGGCGATAGTGTGGTATGTCGGTGGATTACACGTCATCAGCGGAGACATATCTCCAGGCACGCTTGTAGCATTCGTCAGCTACATGTGGATGTTCTACGGTCCGATTCAAACAGTGACAAACCTTGCTGAACCATTGCAGCAGGCGATAACCTCTGGAGAACGGATTCTTGAAATACTAAGGATTGATCCTACAGTGAAAGATGCTCCTGATGCTAAGGATTTCGAAATAATGGGAGACATAAAGTTTGAAAACGTTACATTTGGATACGAGCCTTTCATCCCTGTTTTGAAAAACATAAACCTTGAAATTAGAAAAGGAGAGATGGTTGGAATAGTTGGACAAAGCGGCTCGGGTAAGACGACTCTGACGAAACTGCTGTTAAGGTTTTACGATGCGAATGAGGGCAAGATTCTTATAGATGGTGTTGACATCAGGAAAATCAAGCTGGAAAGGTTGAGGAAGAGCATAGGGATAGTTGCTCAAGACCCATTCCTCTTCGACAACTCCGTGTTGTTCAACATAACATACGGTCTTGAGAAGGTTGATTTAAAGAAGGTGATAGCTGCGGCCAAGGCTGCAAATATTCACGACACAATAATGAACCTTCCCCTAGCGTATGATTCGCCTGTTGGAGAGAGGGGCTCAAGGCTTTCAGGTGGAGAGAAGCAGAGGGTTGCGATAGCGAGAGCAATAATCCTTGAGCCTAAGATCCTAATAATGGATGAGGCAACGTCTTCAGTGGACACGCTGGCGGAGAGACAAATACAGCAGGCCCTAGACAATATTTCTAAAGAGAGAACCACAATAGTGATTGCACACAGGCTCTCAACTCTTCAGAGATCGAATAAGATAGTAGTGATGGATAAGGGCAGGATTGTTGAGATAGGAACTCACGAGGAGCTTTTGAGACAGAACGGGTTATACGCTAAAATATATAAAGCACAGTTTGCGGAGGCTGAGAAACAAGTTGCCGTTGCTTGAAGACTTCCTGAGCAAAACATGGATCGTGGATGCAGGCCGGATAAGGATCATTAAGGGAGAGAAGCCCAATACAGTAAAGATAATGGGAAGCAACGGGGAATTTCTCGAGGCTATACCTAAGAAGCCCTTCCCCCTAAGCAACCCGTATTTCATAATATTTAGCGATGAACATGGAAACGAGGTATGCATAATTGAAGACTATAGGAAGACGGATGGGGAGTCGAGGAAAAACCTTGAAGAAATCTTGGAAAAACTCT
>JAOAJQ010000131.1 GCA_026414125.1 Thermoproteota archaeon | reverse complement strand
TATAAGAGACAGGAAGGCATCGTTTGAAAACGGGCGCTGGATGGTTGAACTGCCTGCAGGCGTGAAAACATGTATTAAAGCCATCTGGTGAAAAATGCTTTCATGCAGCAATTAACATGTTTAAATAAAAACTCTAAACAACTTTTAAATAGAAGTAAACGCTCACTTTTCCGATGGAAGAGGATATAAGGATTGTTGAAGCGGCCGAGAGTAATCTGGATGATCTTTGCAGGCTGTGCATTCCACCGGAGAGGCAGGCCGATCCAAGCTTCATGAAGGGTGTTGAACTGAAGAAAATTTGGGCTAGGGATATCATTAAACAGTGGGGCTCGGTTGCTAAAATCGCGTACTTAGAGGGTACTCCAGCAGGATTGATCCAATACATTCCGGTTCTTGAGGAAATGGTTGTCTACATAACCTGCATATTTGTTCCTCACAGGGAGCATTGGAGAAGGGGCGTTGGCAGACGACTCTTGACAAGTCTCATTGAAGACATGAGGAACCCTAAAAGCTGGTTCAGCGGCGAGTCTCCATCAGCACTCGTGACCCGGCCTTTTCCTGGTGAGAAACCTGGCCAGTATCCGGCTAGGAGCTTTTTTAGAGACATGGGTTTCAAGCAGGTAGGGGAAGACCCTAGCCTTCTTTACTATCCTCTCAAACATGGCTTTGTCTACAGGCCGGTTGAGCAGAAGAAACCCATCTATATACACCAGGAGGATGACAGGGGTAAGGTGGTGATAATGTATAATCCATCCTTTTGCCTATGGTCTTACGTTTTCCTAAAGAGGTCTGAGCAAGAAATAAGGGAGGCTGTGCAAAGTCTGCATGTGAGATGGATAAACAGTTGGGAGGAGCCTATTGAGGCCAAGAAACGCGGTATTTCTGAAGGCATAATCGTGAATGGTAGGCTCATAAGTTCATTCATGCTTGATGATAGGGAAGCATTCATTAAGGAAGTTCTTGCTGCGCTAGAATAGGTGCTGTATAGAAAGACATATAGGCATTGACGAGAAAATGTAAAGGACATGACTCTATCTAAAAATCTTAAGGAACTATGTGAAACAGCCGTAAAGCTTGGAGCGGCTGAGGCTAAGGTGATTAAAGCTAGCGATGTGATGGTGAGGGACTGGGTTAGGCTGAAATGCCAGTATGGTTGCGACGGATACGGTAAACGCCTCACATGCCCACCATACTCGCCGGCTCCTGAGCAGATGAGGAGAATTCTAAGCGGGTATTCCTCAGCCATACTCTTGCGGTTTGAGCCCAGCTGGGAAAACGTTCACAGGGTTGTTGCAAGGCTAGAGCGGGAGGCTTTTCTTTCTGGGTACTACTCGGCGCTCGGACTGGCCTCCGGCCCCTGCCCCTTCTGTACAAAGTGTAACCTAAAGAGTTGGAGTCACCCTGAACGCGCAAGGCCGTCGATGGAGGCGTGCGGCATAGATGTTTACGCGACAGCGAGGGGAGCTGGTTTCACGATAGAAGTTGTGAAGAGGCGCAAGGAAAAGCCTAAGTACTTTGGATTATTGTTGGCTGTTTGACTAAAAACGGTCGTTAGGAGGAACGTATGTGTTGATGGCAGCGATAAAAACAATCGACTTGACTAGGGTTTTCAAGAGAGAAAAATCGGAGTTGATAACAGCACTGGATAAAATAAACATAGAGGTTGAGGAAGGTGAAATATTCGGATTATTAGGGCCAAATGGTGCTGGCAAAACAACTCTAATAAAGATACTTTGCACCCTGCTTTCTCCAACGCGGGGGAAGGCATATGTGCATGGCTATGATGTTGAGAAGGAGCATAGTAAGATAAGGGAGATTATAAATGTTGTTTCCGGAGGAGAATCCTCCGGCTACGGCATGTTGACGGTTAGGGAGAACCTCTGGTTCTTTTCTCAACTCTATGGTTTCGATGGGAGAGAGGCGAAGAGAAGGATCGATATGCTGATCGAGTCTCTCTCAATTGGAGACTTTGCCGACGTTAGGTTGAATAAGCTTTCGACAGGCATGTTCCAGAAATTCCATTTAGCGAGAGGCTTGATAAACAACCCTAAGGTTCTTTTCTTAGACGAGCCTACTTTAGGGCTGGATGTTGCGGCTGCACGGGAAATAAGAAAGTTCGTAAGGCGTTGGATAGAGGAAGATCCTCATAGATCCATCCTTTTGACGACGCATTACATGGCTGAGGCTGAGGAGCTTTGCGATAGGATAGCTATAATCCACAAGGGCAGGATAATCGCCCTAGGGTCGCCTCGAGAACTCGTAGAGAGAGCCAACCCTGAGAGGGTCTTTGAAATAGAGTGCAAATACGAAGGAAACTTGGAATCAGTATTAAAGGATATTGCAGGCATTAAAGCGTCTTTAAGACACGATCCGGAGACAGGCTTCTCGAAGATGAGGCTAGTGTTAGTTGACGCAGATATCGATGAAGTAGTTAAGGAATTTGTAAGCAAGGGAGTATCAGTGCTTTCCCTCAAAAGGGCTGTTCCAACACTTGAAGACGTGTTTCTCACAACGGTTGGAGTTGGTCTCGTTGAATAGGATGTTGAGACTGTTTTTTAAGTCGGCCTTCGCCAGGTGTTACATAAGGATCAAGGGAGGCAACAGAGAGCTCAGCTGGCTGGTCTTCGAGGTGATCATGCCTTTACTCGGAATAGCTGCAATCGTTTACACTTACAGTTTCCTCGGGGCACCCAAGGCTTTCGTGGGCTTCGTAATATTAGGAGGAGCAATGTTCTCTTACTGGTTCAACGTGCTCTGGGGAATTGGCATGAACTTTTATTGGGAAAAGGAGCGTGGCAACTTGGAGAAAATACTGATAACTCCTTCTCCGCTGCAAGGAATACTTTTAGGCATTGCACTCGGAGGTATGTTTAACACGACCATAAGAGCCGTGGCAACCGTTATAATCGGGATTGTAATCTTCGATGCGAAGTTTAACGTAGACGGTGTTCTGCCTGCGTTGATTGTTTTCAGCTTAACAGTATTTGCGCTCTACTCCTTAGGAATGTGTTTCGCATCACTCTTTCTTAAGCTTGGGCGCAGCGGTTGGAGGCTTACAGAACTAATGCAGGAACCCGTAACGTTTCTGTCGGGACAGTATTATCCTCTCAGGACTCTGCCAGCTGTCTTACAGCTTGTTGCCAGTCTCATACCATTAACCATAGGAATAGATGGCGTAAGGCTCTCACTAATACTGGGTTCTTCCCTTATTGACCTAAGGC
>JAOAJQ010000012.1 GCA_026414125.1 Thermoproteota archaeon | reverse complement strand
GGGTCAGCAGGGTGTCCATGATCCCCCCGTTAATAATGGTTTCAGTCGCGCAGTCAAGATACACTTTAGAGCTCATAAAGGAAACCGGAGAGTTCGTGGTCAACATAGTTGGCGGAATGCTTGAGAAGGCTGCTTACGGCGTATTCGGCTCCAAGACAGGCAGGGGGATGGACAAGATTGCTGAAAGCAGGGTTAAGGCTAGGAGAGGAGAGAAAACAAGGGCCCCTGTACTTGAGGACGCGACCGTAGCGTTGGAGTGCAGGCTTGTGAAAACAGTGGAAGCGGGAGACCATGTTCTAGTAATAGGTGAAGTAGTGAATGCTTTAAAGTTCAACGACGAGCAGCCGATTGTCTTCACACCCTAGGGTCAGAATAAGGCTTTACGCTATCTGGAGTTTTCCTTTGAAGAAGAATCGTAAACTTATAAGCGTGTTTCACCAGAGAACAGCGTGCTGAAAATAGGCCACAGGGGGGCGAAATTCTACGAGCCGGAGAACACGCTGCGCAGCTTCAGTAAAGCTTTGGAGCTCGGCGTTAACGCTGTGGAGCTGGACGTTAGGAGGACAAGGGACGGTGAACTCGTGGTTATTCACGACGCTGAGGTTGACAGGACCACCAACGGGAAAGGGCTGGTGAACGGGCTTACGTTGAAAGAGATAAAGAGGCTTGACGCGGGGAAAGGCGAGAAGATACCAACCTTGGAGGAGGCTCTCGACTTCCTAGACGGGAAGGTAAAGATACTGATAGAGCTGAAGGAGGCAGGCCTCGAGGAGGAAGTGTTAAAACTGGTCCGTGGAAAAAAGTTGGAGAAGAACGTGATAATCATATCTTTCCTAGAAGACGCGTTGAGAAGAATTAGGGAGCTTGACGAGAATGTTGAAACCGGGTTGATCTACGTGAAACATGAGAACCCTGTTAAAGCAGCCTTGGAGCTGAAGGCGAACTACCTGCTGCCACTATACCGTTTCACACACTCCACTTTAATCAGGAAGGCGCATGAAAACGGTTTGAAAGTAATAGTTTGGACGATAAACGATGAGAAGGAGGCTTCCAAGTATGCGGAGAAAGGGGTCGACGGCATAACCAGCGATAAGCCGGACATTCTCAAAACGGTATGAGCATTGGAAGACTGTTTAAAAACCGTGTTAGAATGTTTGGATTAAAACGGTCTAGACGGGTTACGCTTTATTATGTGAAAAAGTTTTCTCCACTCCCTCTGTAAAACTGCTGGTCTCCACTCCAAACTCGTCAACAATTTCCGAAACTATAAGCCTCTCTATGACCCTGGCCCCGGAGCCGTATATTTTCTCCAGACCAGTGATGAACTCATTCGGCTTATCAGGTATCTCCTCTTTCTTCAACCCGTGTTCATTCTCCAGATACCAGTATATGATGCGTTTAGCAGTCTCCCCTAAACAGTGTAGAGCATTATCCACGCATTTTAAAACCCTATCCTTGGGGCTCCTTATCATTTCCCCACACCCACCCTAAACTACTGGATAAAATTTACCGAGATGCTCCCCTGAATAATCATAATCAGAATCAGAGCGTTGCACACTAGGGTAGTATACGCTACCTTAGTCCGGGCTCCCCTCGTCAAGGCTAGGCTCGGAAAACCTTGCGGAGGTTTAAAAGCATTATTTACGCCGGATCTGTTCTACAGATTTCAAACACTTCCTCCAATCCCTTTTGAACCCTACACTTAAGGGTCTTTGAACCTCTTTTCTCACGGTTTTACACGGCTCGATGAATTCTTCGGCTGACAGCTCTTTTCTTCTCCCTATGGTTTTGAACCTCTGCTGGACAACAACCAGGGTATTTTTCTAACCGCTTCACTGGTTTCTCTAGAGCTTTTTCCTAAGAGATTTTGCTGAAAAGACGCGGCCTCCGGATTGGCTTCCTTCACCAGAAGACCCTTTTCTTAGGCTGCATCTGCTCCATTATCTTCGCAACCAGACTGCTGAGAACATAGGAGATGCCGAGGGCTAACCCGCCGAAATAGGTTAGCCCTGAGCCGGCTAGAAGATTATCCCCATAGTTGTTCCACCAGTTCCAGAAGACGTGGAGAGACATGGGGAGAAAAATGTTCTTGTAGCGCACCTGGCATACTGCTGCAACAACGCCGAACAACAGGGGCCACAGGAAGCCGCCGAGCCCATAGTGGAAGAAGTGAGTTAGGGCAAACACTAGGCTGCTCACGGATATTGCAAGGGAAGCATCTATTTTCACCAGAATAGAAAGCAGAAGCCCTCTGAAGAACCATTCCTCGAGAAGTGGAAGAATGAATATTCCACAGGCAGGGGTGAAAGATTCCAGGAGGAAAACCGTCGGCATGACGAAAAACGCAGTAGCCAGGAACGTAAGCTGCTCCCCACTCATGCTTCCCTGTAAACCGGTTGAGGCTCTTATCTGGCTCCCCATAAGGAGTAGAGGGACAACTGAGGAAAGGAGGATGATTATTGTAAGCTCGAGAACCCGCTGCTCCAAGTACGGGGTGACTCCGGCAGTCTGCAGAATTAGGAGCCAGAAGACAAACAGGTTGACAACACTAGCCAGAACCCTCCAATGCTTGAACCCCGAGTCCACGAGTAGTAGAGCCTACTGCCAGTAATTATGTTTTGCTCAACGCTTTTTAAAGCTTGGAAAACCCTGGCCGTTTAAAAGCATGTTGACACAGCTTTTAAAGCCGAAGAACCTAGGGAAAAGCATTCCCTTTGGAGAAATACTCTAAAGTATTTAAACATCGAAAGAGCGTCTTCATATTAAGCATTGAGCGAGCAGAAGAACCCGGTATGGATGGTGGTTATCACGCTCACCATGCTTTTCATAAGTGGCGCATGGACGATTGCGGCGGTCATGTCGGTCAACATGAATAAAACCCTGGGCTCAATAATGCTGGCCACAGCAACAGCCTCGAACGTAAGCTTTCTCCTAGCAATGCTCACGGCAATACTGTTATACTCCGGGTTGGAGAAGGGAGAAAAGCTTAGAGTAATCATGGTTTGCCTCTTCGCAGTAGGCATAGTCAGCCTTGTTTACACGGTGGTGCTCTTCCTGTTCGCCTTCTTAACAAGGTATCCGCTGATGCCTGATTAGCAAGAAGGAGAATAAGGCTTTCTCAAGCCTTATTCTGAAACCTGCATGAATAAGCCTGCTTTCAACAATATTCTTATCAATCCGGCTCCTTACATGGGGGCGTGAAAATAATAGTTAAGAAACCTGCTGAGCACGGTGGATAGTCATGATGGGGCCGGTTCACGCTCTCGCAGGATACTTGGCCGCCTACGCTGTTCTGACAAGGCTTAGGAGCAGTAGGCTGCACGACGGAGTTCTTGCAACCATGCTTGGAGTAGCTCCTGATGTCGACTATGTTTCCCCGCTACCGTTCGGCACACCTTTCGGACACCACGGGCTGACTCATTCACCATTATTGCTGATTCTGGTTTCCATACCTTTTTTCGCCAAGTACGGGTTGAAGGCTTCGCCATACTTCTTGGCGCTAATGTCACACATCATGCTGGATTTTATCGACAACAGTGTCCCTCTGTTAGCACCGTTCTTCTGGGAGGAATACGGGTTTAACCTCGTATTCACACACCCGTTCGAAGCCTATTGTCTGCAACTAACAGTGACAATGGTTTCAGCCTACGTTATTTTAAGAAAACCCGGCAGGCTCCAAATATCTCTACCCGACAAGTATGATAGGCTTGCAACACCCGCCCTGGCAGTAGGGG
This sequence comes from Thermoproteota archaeon, assembly GCA_026414125.1. Taxonomy (GTDB): domain Archaea; phylum Thermoproteota; class EX4484-205; order EX4484-205; family JAAOZP01; genus JAAOZP01. The sequence goes on along the minus strand of JAOAJQ010000012.1, from coordinate 12,091 downwards.
TACCCGCCTTCCCTTTCATACTTCTATTTCTGCATGAAGAATCTGAGCGAGTTTTCGGCTACCAGCTGCAAGCCTACCCAGTGATACTCGTCACCCTAGTATTATCCTCGGTTCTCATTCTCATGATCCTGATGCTGAACAGCAGGCTCATAACTAGGAGAACTGGGAGAAAGAGTTAAACAGCATGCTTCAAGCTTTTTAACAGTTTTAGCGCGGCTAAGCCGGGGTGTTCAGAGTTTAGAACAGTTTATATCTTCCAAGCAGGATTCTCTCCTTATGATGAACAGAGCCAGGGTTTACAGGCAGATGGAGAAGGATTTTGAAAAACATGTTGAAAACCTTCTACTGTTCATCAGACAGCCCTCGGTTTCACCCCAGAACATCGGCGTGAGGGATGCTGCTGAGCTTCTGAGAGAAATGGCTGGTGAAGCAGGCTTCAAGAACACTAGGCTCGTGGAAACCTCTGGAAACCCTGTTGTATACGGGGAGCTTTACGTCGGCGCCCCCGTAACCATGCTTGTCTACACGATGTACGACACGATGCCTGCTGATGAGCCAGGGTGGACCGTGAACCCTTTCGCAGGAGAGATACGGAGGGTTGAGCCGTTCGGCGAAACACTGATAGCAAGGGGAGCGGTTAACACGAAGGGGCCTCTCGTAGCCTTTCTAAACACTGTGAAGGCTATTGTTGAAAGCGGGCAGGAGCCGCCGGTCAACCTGGTTTTCGCCGCTGAAGGCGAGGAGGAGCTTGGAAGCAAAAACCTGCCTGAGTTCATAAGGAAGTGTGAGAACCAGCTTAAGAAGGCGGATGTTCTCTTCTTCCCGAGTGCCAGCCAGAATTCGAAGGGCAAGGCGATAGTCACCCTTGGGGTTAAGGGAATAGTCTACTTCGAGCTTGAGCTAGACGGAAAGGATTGGGGGAAAGGCCCGACTGAGTTTGGCATACACGGCAGCAACAAGGCGTGGGTGGACAGCCCGGCTTGGAGAATGGTGAAAGCGCTTTCAACAATGGTTGATGAAACAGGCAACAGGGTTCTCATCGAAGGGTTCTACGACGACGTCAGGGTGCCCAGCGAGGAGGATGAGATGCTTCTCGCCAAGCTGGCTGAAACATTCGACGAGCAGGAGGTTAAGGAGAGGATGAAGGTTGAACGCTTCATAGACGACCTGCACGGGGTTGAAGCCCTTAGGAAATACTTGTTCACGCCAACCCTGAACATAGACGGATTATGGTCGGGGTACACGGGGCCAGGCTCAAAGACACTTCTGCCCCACAGAATGACTGTGAAGATGGATGTTAGGCTCGTGCCCGGGATGCAGGTTGAGAAAACGATGAGCCTGATTAGAAGCCACCTGGATAAGCATGGGTTCAGCGAAATAAGGATAAGGAGGCTTGAAGAAGGATATGGCTGGGCCAGGATGAGCGTCAACTCGCCTTATACGAAGGCTCTTCTCAAAGCACTCGGCGAATTCAACGTTGAGATTGAAATATGGCCGACCAACGCGGGCAGCGCACCGTTCTCAATGTTCGCAGCACCACCCCTCGGGCTTCCCTTCATGGTTGGAGGAATGGGGCACGGCGGCCTAGCGCACTCGCCGAACGAGTACCTAGTCGTAGGGGAGGGAGGACCAACCGGGGGTCTTTTAACCATGGAGAAGTCTTTCGCAGCAATACTTGACAACGTTTCAACATTAAAGAATAAGTAACGATTTTAGAACTGCGGATGTTTCACTGGGCTTACTGCAAGAGTAGCACGCGCTAACGTTATAGTTCAGACCATCCTCCTTAAAACGCTACTGATCCGACTAATTCTCCAAATGTAAAGCGGAGAATGTTTAGCCGTCACCTGAGCTTAAGCCTGTGACCCTCTATCTCGATCGTTTTATCCGAGTAAGGCTCTGGAATCCTGTCGAGATGCTTGGCCAGCTCAAGCATGTTGAGGGTCTCGTAGCCCCTCGTACGAGGAATTCGATGAACCTGTGTTCCCGGTGGCTGACGCGAATATACACCGCGCCCTGCCCAAGCATCGTTATACATGTTCATGAGAAGCCTCGCCACGTCCTCGAAATCCTGATCGCTATACAGTCTTATTCTGAAAGAAGAATAATCGGCTTCACGCCCCTGACCTACGCCGCCTGCTCCCGCGCCGGCGAAGAGAAAAGAATACTCTCCGCTCCATTGCTTCCAGAAGCCTCGAGATCTTGAAGCCGAACTGGGTGAGACAGTACTTGCCGCCGGTTTTCGTAACAATACTGGTTTACTCTTTTCTTTTTTCAAGGTATTGAATATTATCGTAGTTTTCTTTAGCTTTCTCTTCCTGCTCTCTCAGCCATTCCACGTAGCTTATCTGCTTTATCCTTTTACAGTTCAGGTTCACTATAGAATACGGTTAAACACGTGACCAGTAGTCGCCTACTGCTAGATGCTCACAAGCTCCTCCACCAGTTTTTTACAGAGGCTGAAAGCCTTCATAGCCCTATCGACAGCATCCCTAGCATCCTCCTCGCCTATTACTTCATCCGGCGACAGGAACGTTTCCTCTCCCCCGTAGAAGCTTGCCTCCCTCTTCTTAACCAAGATCTTGGAGGACTCGGAGAGATATTGCAATTCTTCCCGAAACCACTCGGGAAACCTTTGCTCAACGCTTAGAAGGATGCTTGAAACATCATGCACCTTCGGATATTCTATTCCAACAGCCTTGAGAACAGCTTTCAATGAGAGCTCGACACACTCCTGGCTCAGCCTCACAGCGTAAGGATGATTCCCCTCCCTGCAAGCGTCTTCAGCGTCGCTCAGCCTCGCACCGGCCTGTTTCAAGTATGATTGGGCAATCCTGAGGAGCCTCAAACCATTATCTCCTCTCCAAACCTGTAATCGGGCTTCAGATCCCAGTACCAGTTCTCCCTGTCTACGAAAACCCTTCTAGCGCCAAGCCTAAGCAGCTCAGCCTTAAGCTCAGTCAAAACCCTCTCCAGAAACCGGTCTTTATCGTAAAGGATCACGGCGTCCTCAGTCATGTCGATAAAGAGCAAAGGCTTTCTCGAAGCCTCCTCCTCGGTCAAAGGGTAGAAGCTGAAACCAGTGTAGACATAATGCCTCCTAAGCCACGCTAACTCGTCTTCAAGCCTCTCCTCCAGCCTGGAAAGCGTTTCCAGCCTTCTCCCAATGCTTCCAGCGAAATCGTTAGAAACGATTAGCAGGTCTATGTCACTGTTCTCCCCAGCCGTCCCCCGGGCGACAGAACCGTACAGGGCGAGGGAAGTCAGCCTCAGGGAGCGTGAAAAAACCCGGAAAGCGTCGCACAGCAGCTTAACATACCTTTCCTGAGGAACCCTCTCTAGGTTTCTAACAGTGCCTGAGGCTAGGAGGATTAAGCCATGCGGGTCGAGGAGCCTGTACTGCCTTGGCCTCCGCCCGTTGAAAACAAGAAGAACCCTGTTCTTGTGAAGCCTGCTGAACGCTACTGAAAGCCTGTTCTCACCTGTCTGGAGGAGCTCTAAAGCATCCTTGAAGGTGAACAGCTCGCTCTCAAACCTTAGGTAGAGCTTCGAATAAACCTCTCCGAGCCAGGCAGGCAGCCACATATCTTAACAATTAGTTAAGATTAACAGATTATTAAGCTTTTTCATAAATGCGAAAAACTATTGTAAAAGTTTCCCATGGACCGTTGTAAAATTAAGCGTGCAGAGCGTTTAAAAAGACGCTATTAATCCTTTCCCTACCGGTTTATGTTCACACATCCCCTGTGAAAACATATAGTCTATGGTGCACCTACCAGACGCATTGCTAGCGTATGTTTAAAACCGGCTTCGGCCTATAGGGTTCCTCCAAGTACCTGACCTCGTCGTCAGTCAGCCTCACGCTCAGCGCCCCCACCGCCTCCTCCAAATGCTCCACCTTCGTGGTGCCTATTATCGGCGCCGTGATACCCTTGTGGAAAAGCCAGGCTAAGGCGACTTGAGTCGGAGCCACACCCTTGTTCCCCGCGGTTTCCACAACCCTCTTCACTATCTCAGCGTTTTCAGGAGGCTCTATGTAGGTCCTGTAAGCGTAAAACCCGGTGCCCGGCTGCAATCGTTCACTGTCATTCGGGCCGACGACGAGCCTGCCCTCCTTCAAGTATCTGCCGGAGAGAACCCCGGCGGCGTTAGGACTGTAAGGTATTAGAGCAATGTTATGAGCCTTGCATAAAGGTATCATCTCCCTCTCCTCCTCGCGGTAAAGCAGGTTGTAGAGGTTCTGCATGCTTACGAACTTCTCATACCCTTTCATCTCGCTGGTGAAAAGAGCCGTGGCGAACTGCCATGCCCACATGCTTGACGCACCTATGTACCTCGCCTTCCCCTGGCGCACTAAACCCGTTAATGTAGACAAAGTTTCATCAATACCGGTGGAATAGTCCCACCTGTGTATCTGGTAGAGGTCAACGTAATCGGTCTTAAGCCTGCTTAAAGATCCCTCTATCTGCCTCAAGATGTGCTTCCTGGAAAGCCCGGAGTCGTTCGGCTTATCCCCCATGGGGAAGAACACTTTTGTAGCCACCACCGCGTCCTCCCTTCTACCCTGCAGGAACTCCCCGAGAATCTCCTCGGATTTACCCCTCGAGTAAACGTTGGCAGTGTCGTAGAAGTTTACGCCGAGGTCCCAAGCCCTGTTTAAAACCTTGAAGGCCTCCTCCTTGCCGCAAACCCAGCCTCCGCCTCCGAACGCCTGCAGGGCAGGATCGCCGAAAGACATTGCTCCCAGACAAATCCTTGAAACCTTAAGCCCTGACCAGCCTAAACGAACATACTCCATGCTAGGTGTTTTTCAATATTGTTTAAAAATTTTTACACGCTCGACCACGGGTTTCTCAGCCTCAGCTTTAAACGAGGCTGCTCACTGTTGTTTCACACGGGTAGGCCTGCTTCCACCCAGACTTTTTTCAACGCTTCACCCGTTGTTTTCACAGCCTCCTCAGGGCTCATCCTGCTAACCCTCTCGCTGAAAGGCTCAGGGGTCACAGGGCCGTCGTAACCAATGGTTTTCAAAGCCTTCAGGAAGCCAGACAGGTTGATTACACCAGTCTCCCCCGGCAGGCACCTAACGTTGTCGAGAAGCCTGTCTAAAGACACGTTTAACGGGGCATCATTAACATGCACGTAGACAACATCCCTACCCCGGAGCCTCAAAATATCCTCGATAGTCCCACGGGAAGCATACCAGTGCCAACTGTCCAGCAGGAGGCCAACGTTCCCATACTCTAACGCTCTGCAAAGACCCATCATGCCGTTTAAATCATGGATGAAAACATGCTTACGGTTAGCCCGGAGCGACTCGGTGCCTATGAACTCCAGCCCAAGCATGCAGCCGTTGTCGAACAATACTCTGGCCACCGGCTTAAGCCTTGAAACATGCCATTTGAAATTCTCTTCGAAAGGCTTATCGTCGGAGAAGGGCATTATGAAAGTGAAAACCCTCGGGCAGCCTATTTCAGCAGCCAGAGAAGCCAGACGGCTGAGAACCGTTAAACCCTTCTCGTAAGCATTCTCGCCGCCACGCCAGTCGAAAGGCAGACCCCAGCCCCCGGGCCTTACCCCCGCTTCTTCAAAAAGGCTTTTCACATGGCTCAGAGATTTTTCCCCGACGAGACTGGAGACCTCGCTCATGCTTACTTCAACACCCTGAAACCCCCCGATCCTAGCCAGCGTAATGGTTTCAGCCAGAGGCTTCTGAACACCTATTGCGCCGGGACTCAGGTTTCTAAACATGGCTAATAGCGTTCCCCCAGCTCTTTAAAGCTTTTTAAAAGACGTGGTGAAAAACGTTTAGAAGTCAATCTATTCGAACACTGCCGCCTTTTTCAATGCTTTTAACAATCGCGTCAAGCGTTTTCAAAGCATAGTAAGCATCCTCAGCGTCAGCATGAGGATGTTTCCCTGAAGCAACGCATTCCGCGAAGACCTCGAGCTCCTCAACGTAACCGGGACGGGAGACACCCCTGTAGTGGCTGCCATGCTCGAAAACCAGCGTCTGAATAGCAGAGGGATCAGCAGGCTCGATCCATCTTTTCCTACTCGAGTACCTCAGTCTCTTAAACTGCTCAGCCTCAGCCCAGCCACCGGTTCCCTGAACACCGACACGCTCGTAGAACAAGGGGGAGCAACCTCCTAGCGTGAAGGAGCCAACGGCGCCTGAGGAGAACCATAGGGAAGCGGAGACTGCGAGCCTCCTCCCCTCCTCAACCATGCCCCGGGCCTCAGCCTCAACAGCCCTTCCCCCTAGGAACTGGAGGCAATCCATCGGGTGGATCGCCTGGTTAAGCATGAAGCCCCATTGGAAAGACAGGCCCCAGGCACCCCGGGTGTCGGGAGCGAGATAAGTAGCTTCAAGACGGAAAACCTCGCCGAAAACCTCCTGCTCCGTGAGCGTTTTAAGAGCCCTGTGAACAGGCATATGGCGCCAATGGGTGCCGACCATACAGATCCTTCCGGAAGACTTCATAGCCTCCATAAGCCTACCAGCACCGTCTAGGGTTAGGGACGGAGGCTTCTCAACGAAAACGTGCAGGCCCCTCTTCAAACAGGATACTCCGGCTTCCTCATGCAGCTGTGGAGGACCAACGATTACGACGGCGTCAGGAGACTCCTCCTCAACCATTTCAACATAATCAGTATACGCTTTCCTAGCTCCGAAGCGCCTCACCGCCTCCCTGGCCTTCTCCCCGTCAAGGTCGCAGGCAGCAACATAGTCAAACCATGGGATGAGAGAGACAGCAGGCTGAAGGCTCTCCATAGAATGGTGGCCGCAACCAATAAAACATAAGCGAACCCTCTTCTCAACCATCTGTAGAGCACCCTGCGGAAAAACAGGAAGCAACGAATTTAAACATTCCCTTGTTTTAAATCAAAAATTAAGAAATTCCTCTTTAAAACAGACTACTCAGCAATAGTCTTCCTATTTCACTGACAACAAGCTCCGCATTCCTAACGGCTTCCTCAGCATCCTCCTTGGTTGCAGAGAAATCTAACTCGTAAAGGTCTTCGTGCCGCAAGGCTCTGAACCTATCTAATAAATCTACAACAACCCTGTCAAGCTTGCCAGTTTTTACATACTTCTCCTCCAAGTATCTTGCTAGACAGTAGTGGCTTTTCTCCCTGAAACCGTCTTTGAAAAGCAGAGCCCTAGCGGCGTGAAACATCGCTGAGTATGAGGCGACTAGACAACTGTTGAAGAGGCTGAAGCCGAGGCTTTTCTTAGCTTCTTCGAGCCATCTGTTGGCTTTCCCTAGACTTCTTAAAGCCTTATCCTTCGACGGCACGATCCTCCGGATCAAGCCCTTGGTGAAACAATCATCCAACTCAGCCAACATTCTCACCGTACAAAACTATTGAGCCGAAGACCAGAGAGTAATAGAAAGACGGGTCGCTAACCCTAAGCCTCTCCAGCCTTTCCGGCGTTAAAACCAGCAGCTGCACATTCTTATTCAATAAACCCCGTATTTCAGCTGACGCAATGGCCACTTTCAACTCACCCGGGTGCTTGTCTACTCTTATCCAGATGTCGACATCGCTGTCCTCAGTATTGGTTCCAGACGCCCAGGAGCCGTAGACACCAGCGCCAACAATCTCAAGCGTCTGAAGGGTTTTAACAATTCTTTTATCAATAAGCCTTTTAACGTTCAGCAGCGTCTTCAACGCTCTGGTTAAGGGGTTTGACAAATCAGCCTTACCGTTTCTAATTATCTTAAGCTTCCTGAGAAGTTTTAAGCTCCTACTGGCATATGCTGGACTAACCTTCAAGTTCTTCGCCAGCTCCCTTACCCTAATAGTTTTAGAAGGGTTATCCAAAACATACTCTATTATCCTTCCTTTTTCCCGTGGAAAGAACATTTCCATAAAATGAACATTTTGTTCACTATTAATAAACATTTTGTTCACTATTAGACAACATGCTGATCAAAACACCTTTTAGACCCGAGGACAGCATAGCGGGGTCTACACGTGCGCTGCATCTTCAAAACCCGCATATGCTTAAGCTCTTGCCAAGTGTTTCTAGTCGTGAATCATAGGCTCTTTAGAGCCCCTCACAGTGTTAACAGGCTTAGGCTTCCTACGCCTCCTCCTTTTTCTTCTCGCGCTACTCCTCCCCATTATGTAGCCCAAGACGAAGGAAGAATACTCTTCAGGCTTTATTTCTGAACACCTCGCTCCCAGCCGGTTGCACACCCGGCTCCGGCACGTCTCCTGTCTCCTGCAGCTTACAGCCCATTCATAATAGTGTTCACGCGATAGAATTTAAACCTTAGCAAGACTCTTCCTCAGCTCTCCAGGTTATAATTTGCACTCCCAATGAGAAACTATTTTGAAAACCCCTCTTCAAGAATAGAGAAGTTGAATAAAAATGGCAGTTGGGCTCGTAAGATTCTTCTAGCCTAACGGGTTTTTCTAGGCCGGCGTCTCCTCTGTTTAAGCAGCCACTTGTAGAGCTCCGGGTTATCGTAGGTGACTGTCCATGAGTCGTGGCCAAGATCAGGATAGATTGTGAGCCTCACTTTCCCCCCGATTTTCTTAAGAGCCTCGTAAAGCTGCTTCGAGTTGTCAACAGGCACAAGCTCATCCTTAGCCCCGTGGAAAATCCAGATCGGAATATCTTTCAAAGCCCTGATCCGTTCTTGAAACTTTTCATCTGGAAACATGCCTCCGCAGATTGGGACAACAGCGGCGAAGAGCTCAGGATAAGTGGAGGCCAGGTGCCAGGATCCGAAGCCACCCATGCTCAGCCCAGTAAGGTAGAGGCGCGTCTCGTCGATACGGTACCGTTTTAAAGCATCTAGAAGCAGGTCGCGAAGCTCGTCAACCATCATTGGCCACATGGAGTATGAAGGACACTGCGGCGATATGGCGATGAAAGGGAAGTCTGGTTTTTCCTCAACGATCTTCGGGATCCCGTGCTTCTTGACGAGCTCAAGATTGTCCCCCCTTTCTCCCATTCCATGGAGGAAAAGGATCGTAGGCCATTTGACACTCGGCTTCTTATCATAGTCTTTAGGCAGGTAAAGCAGGTATTTAATCGAAACCTTTTTCACGATTTCCTCTTCAAACACGCACGCAGTCTGTCTCATAAACCAATTATTCACCGCCGGATTTATATAAATATAAGGATTGAAGACAGCCCGACGTTTTTGCGGGCACATGCCACTATCATTGAACCATCATGTCTGCAATCCCCAGAGGACCATGAAATAGGTCGTTTAGAGTGTTAAGTCCTTGTTCAACCATGGTAGACCGGGTTAACGACGAGTAGTCACACAAGAGGCGGCAGCGTGCTACAAGTCAACCAAGTATTTCTCATAGCCTTTAACAAAAAACCTATTGCCTTTTCGGACGACCTTGAAGCCTTCTTTCTCTAACAGTCTCCTATGGTTCTTCACGCCGCCAGGGTATTTCTCGTTCAGGAATCCGTCCACTTTCAGCGTACGCCAGTAGGGAATGCCGAGATTTTTACCTCCTCTTGCAGCCTCTTCAGCAGCGTTGGCAGTTATCATTATGAAGATGCCTGTTGTAAGAGTACAACAGGCCTTAACCCTGTGTTTCTTAGCTATTTCTCCGCATATCTCGACGATCGTGATCAGCTTACCCTTTGGGACCTTCTTCATTACTTCAACGATCTCGCTGGGATTAGCGATAACCACCTTGTCCCCGGCTTCAGCACCCATTTTACGCACAGCGTTATAACAGGGGAGGCTCTTCTCCAGCCTAAGTGTTTTCGGCAGACCCTTCTTGTCAGAAAGCTTCTCCAGCCAAGATTTTCTTCTATAGCTCATCGCGTACCCCCTCTTGCCCCAAGACTGGGCTCATTCCAAGTTAAGCCGCTTATTCCTAATCATATATGTTTTTAAAAACTTGAAGAGGCTGAAGCCCCTAGGCTTAATGTTAAGCCAGCGGAGCATGCTACAGAGAGCGTGGGAGAATTCTCAGCGTGTAGACAAGATAAATGATCCTCCCCCGTTTGAATGAAACTGACTTGAAAAAAAGAAAAAGACTATTGGTATGCTATTTCTTCTTGCCGCAGCAATCCTTGTATTTCTTACCGCTTCCACAATCGCAGGGGTCATCCGGCTTGGGTTTCTTACCGCCTTTTCCTCCACAGGGCATTTTTGATCACACTATTTCCGTGAAAAAACGTTTTTAAACTTTAACTCGCGGCTTCCTCATGAAAAACGTTTAAGGAACCCGTTTCCGATAGAAACGTTTGAAGCTACAGTATTAAGCTGGAAAACCGTTTTTCACCGGGCGCGTCCAAAATATTTCTCCGCAGGATATTTCTCCTCGTTTTTCTCAAGCTTCCTGAACACGGCTTCCGACAGGTCTATGCCTAGGGTGTTCGCCATGCTTAGACAGTAGATTAAAACGTCGGCCAACTCCTCTCTAAGGCTCCCCATTTTTGAAGAATCTTTTCTCCAGCTTAAAGCCTCCTCCACGCTGGCCCACTGGAAGACTTCAAGAAGCTCCGCCGCCTCTATGCATATTGCTTCAGCAAGATCCTTAGGGTTATGATACTTCTCCCAGCCTCTTTTGGAAACGAATTCTCTAACCCGGTTCTTCAACGCTTGAAGCGTCACTTCCGAGTCCGTCCGCCTGCTTTCCAAGCCGAGGGAAACAGTCGCCAAACCTAGATTTAAACGGTTCGCCGCGTTGTCTGAGAGGTTTAAATCTTGGAGAGCAGCCCTGAATACTTCTCCATCCGCATCATGCTTCCCTCTCTCTGAACCAGCCAAGTCATCCAGCAGAGCTCAATCGGCCTGTATCCGCAGCCTAACGCAACCCGCTCAGCAGTCTTTATGAACTTCAAATCATCCTCAACAGGCTGGAAACCGGCTTCAGCCAGAATCCTGTTCACCACCCTCTTGACAATCTTGTCAGGCATAACGGTGTCTACTCCGCCCATCATCCTCAAGTATTGAAAAGTGACTAGGCCGACTCCCTTGATCCTGCCAACAGGATCCTCCCTCCATTTTTCAAGAATAGTGTTCCCAGCCCAGGTTCTAAGAGCAGTCTTATCATCCGTGCTTATAGACGTCAGGCATGAGGCTATGCTCCTAGCAATAGTCCAAGACCTCTTGTTCCTCCAAACCTTTTTCAACTCGTTGAGACTAGCCTTGGAAAGCTGTTTTAGACTCCTTATCCTACCGGTTTCAACAAACCTTCTGTTGAACTCCTCAACCTTCGGAACGACGGAGGTGAAATAGTTTAAGCCTATGGATGTGAAGGAAGCGTCGACAACCATGAGCATAACGCTCCCGCCCCACCTCTCTGTCATGAGACACCTTTCGCAATGCTCTCTGAGGCCAGGAACCTTCTCCATGTAACTGTCAACAATCTTCTTCAAGAGAGACAGCCGGCCGGCATCCATGTTCCTGCTTCCCCGTATGACGATTATGACAGCCTCTTAGATAAGCATGCTGTTTTACTCGGGCGGAAAACACTGCCCAACTGAATACTGGTTAAAACGTTTAAAGTAAGGATAGGCTTGGGATTAGAGGAAAACTGATTCAACACGCTAAACAGAGCCTTAGAAAACAAGGCTTTTCAGCCAAGTCAAGCGTGTGGAGCCCTCTCACACGCATATCGCTTTCCAGAATTCCGCGATAAATATCCGTTAAATCCTTATATAGTTGCTTGGGACAGTGCAGGCTGTGAACATGATTGAATCCTGGTAGAATATTGGGCGTATTCCTGGGCATAGTCATACTGATAGCGGTTTTCATACTGCCCTTCGGGACACAGGGAGACACTTTCTTCGCCATAGCCAGATGGAACATGGAGAACCTGGGAGAGATACAGGAAACGAGTGAAGCTGGGTTAGTCGCCCTAGTGTACGTCACCATAGTCTCCTTCATACTGCTGGCCATAGCTGGGCTCGTAGGCTTCTTCCCCTTGGGTTGCGGCGTCATAGGGATTGTTGGCCTAGCGCTCCTGACAGCTGGACACGTTTTAATCTATAACTCGTACGGGGAGGTGTTCAACGTGCTGGAGCTTGGAGCAGGCTATTTCGTAGCCTGGGCGGCTTCAATCGCAGCACTGGCGGCAAGCTTCTGGAGAAAGAATA